>CAYYEE010000659.1:0-2560 GCA_964470775.1 uncultured Planctomycetota bacterium
CACCGGCCCCATCGCCCTCGACCCCGACGCCGCCGAGAGCCCCTGGGAAGAACAGGTCCACGACGCCGTGCTCTGGCGAGAGAACGGCCTGCTCATGTTCCACTACGACGCCTTCTACTTTGACGGCAACCAGCACATTGACAAAGCCCTCGCTGTCTCGCGCGACGGCCGCCACTACTGGCGCGTCCTGCGCGGCAAGCCCAACATGCCCCACGGCGCCTGCGGCGAGTGGGACTCGGGCCGCGTCCGCACCTGCCCCCCCTTCCGATGCGGCGACGAGCTGCGCCTCTACTTCTGCGGCATGCCCGCCGGCGGATTCTCCGACCCCGACAAGGCAGCCGCTACCGAAGCCGACGCCGCCCCGCCCTCGCCCGACCATCAGAAGCTCTTCGGCCAGCTCCGCCCCTGGCGCCTCGGCATGGCCCGCCTCCGCGTGGACGGATGGGCCTTCCTCCGCCTGGACCGCGACGCCGACGCCGGCCAGTTCACCACCATCCCCTTCGACTACGACGGCGGCGCCCTCGTTGTCAACGGCAGCGGCCTCCAGCCCGGCGCAGTGGCTGTGGAAATCCTCAACGCCGAGACCGGCGCCCCCGTCCCCGGCTTCGAAGCCTCCCGCTGCGTCTTCAGCCACTCAGACAGCGTCTCCAGCCGCGCCGCCTGGACCGGCGCACCGCCCCTGCCCACCGGCCGCTACCGCCTCCGCGTCCACCTCTCCAGCCACAAAGCCAGGCTCTACTCGCTGGGATTCGACTGACCGCGCAGCGCCGCCGTCCGCGTCGGCGCTGTTGTCCTTGCCGTCTCTGCTGTTCCTGCTATCCTTCTCCCCGCCCGCCTCTTGTCCGTGTATAATATCCCCTCGCCATAGCTGATCCAGTGTCCAAGTCAAGGAGAATCGCCTGTGAAGATGGAATGGCCCGTCCTCGCCGCCTGGTACGACAACGTCCTGAATTATGAAATTGTCGGCAACCCGGTCTGGAGCTACATCGTCCTCTTCTTCGTGGTCTTCCTGGGCCTGGCCGCGGGCAAGATATGCAAGTTCATCATTGACCGCTTCTCGCGCAGCCTGCAAACCAAGGACAAGGCCGCCGTGCTCCGCCTCATCCTCGAAGCCCTTGACCGGCCCGTCATCTTCTTCTGCGCCGCCGTGGCCCTCAACTTCGGCCTGGCCACCCTCAGAGTCAAACCCGAAGTCCAGGAGATGCTCACCAAGGCCATGCACGTCGCCTTCGTGTGCATCATCGGCTACGCGGTCTTCCGCGTCGTGGACATCGTCCACTTCTTCATTAAGCAATGGGCCGCCAAGACCGGCAGCAACGTGGACGCAATGCTCGCCCCGCTGGCCGTCAAGACCCTGCGCGTCGTCGTCGTCGTCGTCACGGTGGTCTTCATCCTCAACAGCGTCGTCGGCGCCCAGCAACTCGCCACCATACTGGCCGGCCTCGGCGTCGGCGGCCTGGCCGTCGCCCTGGCCGCCCAAGACACCATCAAGAACCTCTTCGGCTCGTTGATGATCTTGCTCGACAAACCCTTTCAGGTCGGCGACCGCGTCGTGGTAGCCGGCCACGACGGCCCCGTCGAATCCGTCGGCTTCCGCTCCACCCGCATCCGCACCCTCGACGGCGAACTCATCACCATCCCCAACGGTGACATCGCCAACGCCGTCGTCAAGAACATTGGCAAGCGCCCCTACATCCGCCGCGTCGCCAACATCAACATCACCTACGACACTCCCCCGGCCAAGGTCGTCCGCGCCACCGAAATCCTCAAGGAAATCCTTAAGAACCACGAAGGCATGAACCCCGAAAAGCCCCCCCGCGTCTTCTTCAACGAGTTCAACTCCGACTCCCTCAACATCTTGGTCGTCTACTGGTACCACCCCGCCGACTTCGTCTCCTATCTCGCCTTCACCGAAAAGGTCAACATGGAAATCCTGCGCCGCTTCAACGAAGAAGGCATTGACTTCGCCTTCCCTACCCAGACCCTCTACATGGCCGGCGACGCCAAGCGCCAGCTTGCCGTCAAAATGCTCAACGCCGCCGACGGTCAAGCCTGACCCCCCGCCCCACAACACAAACGGCCAACGGCTCCCAAAGCCGTTGGCCGTTCTTCTGTCCCTTCTATCCCTGCCGTCCTTCTCCTCCCTCACCCCGCCGCCTCATACCCCTCCACCAGCGCCAGCACGTTCTCCACCGGCGCGTCCGCCTGAATGTTATGCGCCGTGCAGAGGATGTACCCCCCGCCCGCGCCCAGGTCCTTCACCCGCGCCGCCACCTCCGCCCGCACGTCCGCCGGCTTGCCGAACGGCAGGTTCGTCTGAATCGAGATGCCCCCGTGGAAGCACAGCCTGTCCCCAAACTCCCGCTTCAGCTCCGCCGGCTCCATCCGCTTCGCCCCTGGCTGCACCGGGTTCAGCACCGCCAGCCCCGCCTCGATCATATCCGGCATAATCTCCCGCACCGACCCGCACGTGTGGTGCATCACCGGCACGCCGTACTCCGCCGCAATCGCGATGAACGAGCGGAACCCCGGCAGCAGGAACCGCCGCCACAGCGCCGGC
>CAYYEE010000660.1:0-2556 GCA_964470775.1 uncultured Planctomycetota bacterium
CGAGATGCTCTCCAGGATGATCTCCGTCGCCGACGCGCCCGGCGCCGGTCCGCTGGTCATGTGTTCACGCTTCGCCACGCCGTTCTCACCCCTTGCGCCTGCCCATTTCTGATCTCTGACTTCTGACGTTGTGCCCCCTACGCCTCCATTGCCGCTTCAATCTGCTCGCGCGCCTGCCGCGCCGCCGCCACCTGCTGCTCCGCGCCGCCGCCCCAACTAGCCACAGAGACAATGTCCCGATACCCCCATTCGCGCAGCGCCCGCGCCATCTCCCCGCAATCGAGCGCCGGCGCCCCGCTCCCCCCGCCGCCCATCTCCGCTCGCACCAGCCACACCCGCCTGCCCAGCGCCGCCATCACCTCCCGCGCCCCGTGCCCCGCCAGCGCCAGCCCCCCAAAGTCCACCGCCACCCCGATCACGTCAGACGGCGTCATGGACAGGAACCGTTGCGCCGCGCCGATGTTATCCAGCAACTGCCGCGCTTTGGCCAGGAAGGCCAGCCGCACGCCATAGCCCCCTGCCATCGCGGCCAGCTGGCCCAGCGCCCCCCCCGCCCGGCGCCACTCCTCCTCCGTCGCCTCCGCCGACCCCGGCCCCCCAGCCGTCAGCGCCAACAGCCTGGCCCCGAACGCGTCCGCAAGACCCATGTAAATCTCGATCCGCTCCAGCTCCCGCTCCCACCCGTCGGGCCGCGTCAAAGAAGCCGGCAGCGACAGCACGGGCGCCGACATCCCTGAACGCGCCACCAACCCCGCCACCTCCACCGAGTCCGTCTGCGCCATCGCTCTGTCGAAATGCGGCTCCTCGCACATCAGGTCCACGGCCCGATAGCCCGCCTCCGCCGCGGCCGGAATCGCCTCCTCCAGCGGCAGACAGCTCAACGAACCCGTGTAGAGCGCAATCTTCATCGCCGCCCCCTCTGACTTCTGGTCTCTGATCTCTGGCCTCCGGCCTCAATACGGCCTCAACCCCAAACACTGGCTCATCTCGCGCCGATGCTCCGCCGCGTTGAAGGCCCTCCTTGCCAGCCGACCGTCCTTGCCCAGCATCTGCTCGTCGCCCGTGTCCTTCAACCACTGAATCAACACCTCGCGCATCGCCGCCACGCGCTTCGGATCCCCCGCCGCCAAGTTCCGCATCTCGTCCGGGTCGTCCTTGACGCAATACAACTCCTCCGTCGCCTCCAACTCTGAGTAAATGTACTTCCACGTCCCGTCAAACACCATATTCGACTGCCCGCACGTCTCCGCCACGTAGTACGGACGGTCGAACCCCCCGCCCGACATCACCCCGCGCAGGCTCTTGCCGCAAATGCCCGCCGGCGGCGGCACGCCCGCCAGGTCGCACAGCGTAGGCAGCGCGTCTTCCTGCCCCACCGGCGTCTCCAGCGTCGCGCCCGCCGGAACGCCCTGCCCCGGCGCCGACACGATGAACGGGATGTTCACCGAGCCCTTCAGAAAACACGTCTTGAAGAAGATGCCGTGGTCGCCCAGGCAGTCGCCGTGGTCCGCGGTCAGCAACACAATCGTGTTCTCCCGCAATCCGCGCGCGTCCAGATAGTCCAACAGCCGCCCCACCTGCTTGTCCAAGAAGCTGACAAGCCCGAAGTAGTGCGCCCGCGAATACTGCTTGGCCTGCGGCGACATGCGGTCCCAGCCGTAGTTGCCCGGGCGCAGCGCCAGTGAAGGCTCGCGGCCGGCCAAATCCGCCAGGCTCCCCGCCGGCTGCGGAATCTCGCGCGGGTCATACAGCGTGTCGAACGGCCGCGGCGGATCATAGGGCGGATGCGGCTTGATGAAGGACGTCCACATGAAGAATGGCTGCCGCGGACGCTCGCGGCAATGCGCCTCGATGTGATGCAGCGACCGAGACATCACCCATGAATCCACGTAGTGCTCTTCCGGCAGCGGCGACGCCCCGCCTCGGATGTCGTTGTTCCCGATGCCGTGGGCCCGCTGATAGCCGCCCCACCCCACGGTCTTCAAATACTCGTCATACTCCTCCCGCCACAAGTCCGGCTGCCCCTGCAACCGCTGCCACGTCACCCGCCCCTCCTCGCACAGCTCCGCCACCTCGAAACCGTTCAGCACCCTCGGATTCACATAGGGCAGATAGTGCATCTTCCCCATCGCGTACGTCCGGTACCCCGCCGCCGCGAAATGCGCCGCAATCCGCGGCTGGCCGGGAAGGATGCCCCCGCTGTTGCCTTTGTTGCCCGTGCAGATGTGCGAAGGGTTGCCCGTCGTAATCACCGCGCGGCCCGGCACGCAGATCGGGTTCGACGCCGACCCGTTGCAGAACCTCACCCCGCTCGCCGCCAGCCGGTCCACGTTCGGCGTACGCAAAAAGCCCGCCCCCCCGCAGGCCAGCGCGTCGCCGCGCCAGTGGTCGCCCGTGATGAGAATGACATTGGGTCTCTGCTGAGTCATGCGCGCTTTCTCCTTGTGCGCCAAAGGTGAAACAACACCAGCTGCGCGTAACCTGCGTCGCGGCCGAACCGCTCCGCCGCCAGCGCCTGAATCTCGCGGTCCGGCGCCTCCCGGCCGCCGAAATACG
>CAYYEE010000661.1:0-2548 GCA_964470775.1 uncultured Planctomycetota bacterium
TGCGGCATCACCCCTTCACGGCGGCCAGGACAACGCGCAACAAGAGGCCGCACGCGAGCTGGTGGCCGTAGGCGTCGGGGTGGTTGATGCCATTGGCGAGGTGGGCGATCATGTCCTCCCCTGCCGCTTCACGGCGCTCCCATTCGGCGTAGACGTCGGCCACGGGCGTTCCCGTCTGCGCGCCGACGTTGCGCACGGCCTGGGCGTATCTGGCCAGGACGCCGCTGGTCTGACGCTCGATGAAGGCGGGCAGGCGGTCCGCGAATTTGGGGTCCACGCGGCCGTTGTCGCGCGTGGCCATCATGTTGGGTGTCATGAGGACGACGAAAGCGCCGGACGCCGAGACCCGCGTCACGATCTCGCGCAGGCTGGCGGCGAAGGACTCCAGCTTCGCCTCGCCGCCGCCGCTGTCGTTGAGGGCGAAGGCCACGGTGACGATGTCGGGGTGATGGTCGAGCACGTCGCTTTGCAGCCGCGCGAGGCCAGCGGCGGCGCTTTCTCCGCCCACCCCCGCGTTAATGGAGCTGAAGGTCCTTTCCGGGAAGGCGCGGGCCAGCTCGCGGCGGAGAAGGGCGTGGTAGGTCTCCTCGTGGAGCAAGGCGGGGTTGAGGGTGAGGCCCTGGGTGACGCTGTCGCCCAGGGCGACGAGGATGACGTTGCGCTGGCGCCAGGCGATATCGTCGTTGTTGAGCTTGGCGCGGAGGCGGGCGACAGCGGCTGCCTGGCCCATCGTTCGAGCTCCTACAGGCGGCGTCACGCCATGGATGGACGTTCGCCGCGAAACGCCTTGACCCGGTGAAACGTCATGTAGTTGGCGTCGTGATAGGTGTGCGCGCCGCCGAGGCCGTCGTCGTAGGCGGTGCGGCTGACGGCGATGAGGTCTTCGCCGTCGAAAAGCCAGTCCACGTACTGGAAGGCGTGATGGAAACGGTCGGGATGATGGAGCAGGGCGCAGCGCACGTCCCAGTCGCGCAAGTTCCGCGAACACGCCAAGGCCAGCGTGTTGCGGACGTAGCAGGCGGTTGTGCCGGCGTGGTATCTCTTGGGGGCGACGTTGATGAGCGACCAGTAGAGCTTGCCGCGCGGGTCGGGGCGGATGGTGAACTTGTTGCCGCCGCCGAGGATGCGCATGAGGTCCTTGGCCGGATCGAACGCGGCGCCGTGGCCGTCGGGGGCGAGATGCAGCATGGCGGCGGCGTCGGGGAAGGCGTTAGTCGTGATGCGCAGCAGGTCGACCAGCTCGCCGGCGGGGTCAACAATGATATTGCCTTCGAGCCAGCGGCAGAAGTCGCCGCCCAGCCAGGCCGGGTCGGAGACCACGGGATCGGAAAAGGTCCAGTTGGCCGCGTCGAGGAGGTCGCAGCCGGCTGGCGCGGAAAAGGCGCCCGCGAAGGTCTGCGACTTGAGGGGCCGGCGCTCCATGGCCCGCCACAGCCGGCCGGCGTGCTCCACAACCGGAGTGGGCGCGCAGTGCCAGCGGCCGCCGGACGTCAGCAGGCCGGAAGCGGCGTCCACGGCGCGGGTCCACGTGGCGCCTTCGTCCTCGGAGCGCCGGATGACGGCGTCGCGGTAGAGGCCGTTCGTGCCGAAGAGATAGAGGGCGCCCCGGTGATAGAACAGCGAGGACCAGAACTGGCCCTGGACTTCGCCCACGCGGCGCCACGTGGCTCCGCGGTCGCGGGAGCGGAAGACCAAGGTGACGCCGGAGGCCTCCTCGCCGGAGTTGGGGCCGAAGATGTCGTGGGTGGCGACATAGTCGCCGCAGGGCAGGACGGCGATGCTGGGAGAGCCGACGTAAGCGCCTGTGGAAGCGGGCACGTGGCTGACAACGACGCCGGGGACGCGCTCCGTCGCAGGAGGAACCGACTCATCCCACATGACGCGACCTTTCCTGACCGTCAGCGGCCCTGAACGCGAGGTGGTCGGCGAGCCGCAAGAGCGGCCATTATAGTTCGGGAGGCGCGGGGGTCAATGGCTCGCGCGCAAAGGAGGCGGGCCAGCCCAACGCAGGGGCTCGGTCTGGCTCGGCGGCATGGCCGCTGGTACAATGCGTGTCTCGTCAGACCTTACAGGAGAGCCCCATGGACACACGGCTGTTTCTCAGCACCTTCGTGCTCATCTTTCTGGCCGAGCTGGGCGACAAGACCCAACTGGCGACCTTGGCGCGGGCGGCGGGCGAGGACGCGCCGTGGTCGGTGTTCCTGGGCGCATCGGTGGCGCTGGTGCTGTCCACGCTGGTGGCGGTGCTGTTCGGCAAGGCGCTGAACGCGCTCGTGCCGCCGGCGGTGATCAAGACCGTGGCGGGCGGGCTGTTCATTGTGTTCGGGGTGATGATCCTGGCGGCGGTGTTCCGCGCGGGCAAGCCGGTTGTGCGCGCGCCGGCGGCCGCGCCGGCGCCAAGCGGCGTTGCTGCGCTTGTGCTGGATACGGCGCTGGCTTTCGAAGAGGCGACGGCGCGCCACTACGCGGCGCTGGCCGAACGCGAGACGGACCCGAAGATGGCGGGGTTGTGGCGCTGGCTGCACGAGCAGGAGACGGGCCACCTGCG
>CAYYEE010000662.1:0-2544 GCA_964470775.1 uncultured Planctomycetota bacterium
GCGCACGCTGTCCAGGTGGCCGTCCGGCAGGCGCAGAACGCCGATGCGCCACAAGGAACTGGCGGCCAGCCATCTCTCGGCCAGCCACAAGCCGCCGATCATCACCGCCGAAGACGGCGCCGAAGGCCACACCGTCAGCCGGAGGTATTCGGGCAGGCTCACGTGGTACTCGCGGCATGCCCGCCGCGCCACCAGCCAGAAGTCGGCGAACAGCGAGGCCGCCAGCGTGGCCAGCGCCACGCCGTTGATCCCCAGCGGCGTCTGCCACACCAGGAAGATGGTAAGAACGAGATTGACCCCCTGGCCAGCCACGAAGGAGAGCGCGACATAGCGCTGGAAGCCGGTCATCGTCAACACGTTGGCCGCTCCTCCGTTGGCCACGCTCACCATCATGGCCAGCAGCACGATGCGGCACGCGGGCGCCGCCTGCGCGTAGTCGCGCCCCATCCACGCCACCAGCAGGTCCTGGCTGAACCAGAACATCCCCACCAGCAACGGCGCGGCCATGGCCGTGGCGATCTTGGCGCCTTTGAGGAACAGCGCGCGGATGTTCTTCTCCTCGCCCGCGCCCTTCAGCTCCGCGATCATGGGCGTCAGCGCATTCGTCAACTGGCGGCAGAACGTGGCCGCGCTTTCGGCCGCGCGCGCCGCCACCGTGTAGAGCGCCACGGCCGACAGCGTCAGGAACGCCTGCACCAGGATAGTGTCCACGCGCATGTAGATGAGCGAGGAAACCTGGATGAGAAAGAAGTAGCTGGAAAACGCGCCCACCTCGCGCACCAGACGCCACTGAAAGCGATGGGGCGACAGGCTCACGCCGCGAAGAAAGATCAGGCAGACCGCCATGCAGACGCCGTCCGTCACGACGTGTGTCGCCAGGCTTACCCACGCCACCAGTTCCAGCGATGGCGCGGCCAGCAACACCCACAGCGCCAGCGCGCCGTAGGCCAACATGCCGGTGGATCGGATGATGTTCGACCACGACTGGAGCTGGAACCCGGTGAGCACGCCGCTGAACATGCCCATGGGGAATGAGAAGGCCGACCGCGCGCCGATGATGACGAACACCGCGCGGGCCACACCCTCCATCTCCTTGGGGATGCCCAGCAGCCTGGTAACGAACGGCGCCAGCCCAAGGGTGACGGCCATGCTGGCCCCGCCCAAAGCGGCGTAGATCCAGAACAGCGTGGCGGTGATATCGCGAAGCCGCTCTTCGTCCTCGCGGCCGCGCGCATCGGCCACGTACTTCACCACCGCCTGCGCAAACCCCAGGTCCAGCAGGCTGAAAAAGCCCACCGTGGCCTGAATCAGCGACCAGAGCCCCAGCGCCTCGTTGCCCAGGCTCTTGGCGATAAACGGCGTCAGCACGAAGAACGTGGCCAGCATCACGACCTGGCGGAGGTAGTTGGTCAGCGTATTCTTGAGAATGAGGATGGCGCGGTTCTTCTTCATGACTTGGCCCCAGCCCCCTCAAGGCCGGCTTCGGACATCATCAAGCCGAACATGTCCGCCAGACGCGCGGGGGGCCGCTCCAACCGCACGTTTGTCGCGAACATCGCCACGGAGTCCTTGTCCTCGGGCGCGTAGCCGTGCATCCCGGCCAGGCGCGTCTCGCCCATGAAGCTGGGGCACAACAGCACGCCAGGCTTCATGAGGAAAAAGAGATCGCCGTAGCGCCGGTCCGGAAAGTCACATCCGTACTCGGCCAGCTTGGCGTCGGAAAGGATGTCGCCCTTGGGCTCCTGCGCCAGGGCGGCCTCGATGGCGGGCCGCGCTTTGTCGTTGAGCAGCCAAAAGCGCGCCATGGTGGAGTCGTAGCACGCGGCGTAATCGCGGCCGAACACCAGGTCCAGGGCGTTGATCCGCGCCATAAGGTCGCACGTGTCCCGCACGTCCGTCATGCCGTGGTCGGAGAACACGAACAGCCGCGTCTCCTGGTACGACTTGGCCGCGATGTCTAGAACGCGCCGCAGCCTGCGCTCATACCAGGCGATCTTCTCGGCGCCCGCCTTCGATCGCGCGCCGTGCGCGTGCAGAACCGCGTCCATGGCCGCCAGATAGACATAGCCGAAGCGCGCCTCGCCCCGCTCCAGCCCTTGCTCCAGAGCCGCCAGGTTCCGCTCTTCGCTCGCGCGCCAATCCGACAGCAGAAAAGGCGCGCCGCTGCTCCGCAGATGGTCGAACACCGTAAGCGCCCCGCTGTTGATGCCCCCCGGCATATACAAGTCGCGCTTCTCGGAGTAATCAAAGAGCGGCAGCTTGTCGAAAGGCATGTTGTAGATCTGGAAGTAGCCTGTGTAGCCGTGCCACCAGCGCAGCGCCCGGCTCAACAGGCGCCGCACACGGCCCCGCCGCGTGACGGACTTGGGCAGGAACCGGAGATAGCGGCACAGGCCGAACGGCGAGGCAGCCGGGTCGTAGCAGAAGAAGGAGAAGTGGCCGTGGTCGCGGGGCGCCAGACCGGTGAGGATGGTGGGGTCGCAGGTGGAGCTGTAACCAAAGACCGTCTGCAGAGGAGAACGCGCGGCAAGGACGTCGGCGAGG
>CAYYEE010000663.1:0-2541 GCA_964470775.1 uncultured Planctomycetota bacterium
AACGCAGGGCGGCTTGGAGCAGCAGATGCCGGCCCAGGCGGCGGTCATGACGTTGGGCTTGCCGGCTTTGTCGTAGGAGCCGATGACCCAGACGGGCGCGGGGGTGAGCGTTTTGGGGCCGAGGGACTTCTTCATGGCGGGTTCCTTTGCCGCGGGCGGGGGGGCGGGGGAAGCGGCGGCCGGCTGAGGCGTGGCTTTGGCCAGGGCCGCGGCCGCGGCTTTGAGAATGGCCTTTGAGGTGATGGTTGCGCCGGAGACGACATTGACGCCGTGGACGCCTTGGGCCGCGAGGATGCGCTGGGGGATGAGCCGAGGGGCTTCGCGCGGGGCGCTTTCGTTGTGTTTGGCGGTGACGCTTGCGACGCGGCCCTTCTCGACCTTGACGGTCACGGTGACATCGCCTTCGTAGCCTTGAGCCTTGGCGGTGTAGACACCATCCGTGTAGCGGGCGGCCGGCGAGGTCTGCGCGGCGGCTTGGGGGATCCACAGGCTCAGAAGCGCAACCGTAACGCACTGAATGAGTCGCTTGGCAAACGTCACCACGTCTACTCCTCTCTGCGTTTTGACGCGTCGCCGGCGCCTCCGTGGAGCCACAGTGGGTTGGCCGGGCCGCAATAAAACAGTTATTATACCGGACATGACCGCTGAGGGTGAACATGACACAGTGGCGCGTGCGCAGGGGAAGGGTGGCGAAGGCAGAGGGGACTTGCGCCGACGCGCCGTGCTGTTGTGCGCTCTCTTTTGCGGGGCGCTGGCGTTGAGGCTGGCGCACGTGGCGAGCATCCGCGACATGCCGTTCTTCAGCCGGCCGGTGGGCGACGGGCAGAGCTACTGGGTCTGGGCGGGCCGGCTGGCCGGGGGTGACTGGATTGGGGAGGGTGTTTTCTATCAGGCGCCGCTCTATCCGTATTTGGTGGGGGTGGCGCGCTGGTTGAGCGGTGCGGGTCCGGAGTGCGTGTACGTGGCGCAGAGCGCGCTGGGGGCGGCGGCGTGCGTTCTGACGGCGCTTGCGGGCAGGGCGTTTTTTTCCTTGCCGTCTGGGCTGGCGGCGGGCGTGATGCTGGCCTTGTACCCGCCCGCCATCTTCTATGATGGGGTGATTCAGAAGGCTTCGCTGGATGTGTTTCTGGCCTCACTTCTATTGTGGCTGTCGGCGCGGCGGCCAGAGACAGGGCTGTTGCGCCGAGCGGCGACGGGCGCGGCGCTGGGTCTGCTGTGTCTGACGCGGGAGAACGCGCTGGCGCTGGCTCCGGTGGGTGCGGTGTGGGAAGCGTCGTTCTCCGGCCGGCCGGGCTGGGGCGCTCGGGCCGTTCGCGCGGGGGCGTTCGTTCTGGGCCTGGGGCTGGCGCTGGCTCCTGTGGCGGCGAGGAATTACGCGGTGGGCGGGGAGCTGAAGCTGACCACGGCGCAGATGGGGCCGAACCTCTATATCGGGAACGGGCCGCAGGCGGACGGGTTCACGCATCCGTTGCGGCGATGGCGAGACAACCCGATGTTCGAACGCCAGGACGCGACGGAACTGGCGGAACAGGACTTGGGGCGGAAGCTGAGCGCTGGCGAAGTGTCGGGCTACTGGACCGCGAAGACGCTGCGGTTCATTCGGGACAATCCCTGGCGGTGGGTGGCGCTGATGGCCAAGAAGACGGCGCTGACGTGGAACGCGCTTGAGGCGCCGGACACGGAGGATTTCTACTTCTGCCGGCTATGGTCGCCGCTGCTGCTCTACGGGGGCGGCGTCTGGCACTTCGGGGTTGTGGGCCTTTGGCCTTGGCAGGGGTGTGGCTTTTGCGACGCAGGATGATGGAGACGTGGCTGCTGCCGGCGCAGGTTCTGATCCTGACGGCCGCGACCGCGGTGTTCTTCGTCTATGGTCGGTACCGCATGGTGATGGTTCCGACGCTGATGTTGTTGGCCGGGGCGGCGCTGGTTGAGGGCGCGCGGCTTTGGCGCGCCGGGCGCAGGCGGGCGTTGACCAGCGCGGTGGTGTGCGCGGCGCTCGCGGCGGTGGTTTGCAACGCGCCGCTGCATCAGGAGAAGCGGTCGGCGGCGACGTCGTGGCACAACTGGGGGAATCTGCTGTACGCCGGGGGCAACCCGGAGGGCGCGCTGGAGAAGTACGAGCACTCGATCGCGCTGGACCCCGCAAATCCTGAGGCGCACTACAATGCGGGCGTAGTGGCGCGAGAGCTGGGGCGCGCGTCGCTGGCCGAGGCGCATTTCCGTGCGGCCGTGAGGCTGGCGGCCGACTTTGGGGACGCGTGGAACAACCTTGGGGTGTCCTTGCGCGAGGCTGGGCGGCTGGAAGAGGCGGCGCAGGCGTTTGTCTGCGCGGTGAGGGCCGGCGAACGGGACAAGGCGCCGCGTAATCTGCTGAGCTTGGCTCGCAAGGCGCGGGCGCGGGGGGATTCATTTTTCGCGAGCCGGATCGAGGCCGAGGCCTGGCGGCTGGGGTTGGCTGAGACTCAAGCTGGCCGCTGAGGGGGCAATTCTGAGGGCGGGCTAACTCGATACTTTAGACGCGTCAAGCGCCGGGTTTGTGTC
>CAYYEE010000664.1:0-2534 GCA_964470775.1 uncultured Planctomycetota bacterium
CGCCTGCTCGGCCGCGTCGCTGAAAGGCCGCAACGCCACGTGCGCGCCCACTTCCTGGAACTCCCGCGCTTCCCGTTCATCCCGCGCCGTCAAAGCCACCTTCCCGCCGAAACCGCGCTCCCTCAACAACCGCAGCAACGCCATGTTCAAACGCCGGTCGCGCACCGCGCTCACCACCCACGCCGCGCGGTCAATCGGCAACTGCCCCAGCATCTCCGGGTCGCCGCAGTCGCCATACAACGCTTCCATCCCCATCTTGCGCGCCCGCTCCAACGCCTGCGGGTCGAAGTCCACCCCTATGACCCGCTTGCGCCGCTCCAGAAGCTCCTCGGCCAGCTTGCTTCCGTAGCTGCCCAAGCCCAGTAGGATCACATCCACCTGCGGCCCAGCCGGCGATGCCCCTCCTTCCGCCTCGCGATAGGGGTTCTTGCGCTCGAACACCTTCAACCAAGGCCCCAGCAGCGCATAGAGCGGCCCGGAATAGATAATCATGTACGTGGACACGCAGATCGTCACCACGCCCACGAGCGTTACCACGCCCAACGTCTCAGCGCCGATGTGCCCCAGCCGCACGCCCAGCGCAGCCATGATGAGCGAAAACTCGCTGATCTGCGCCACCGTCAGGCCCGCCATGAAACCCGTGCGCCGGCGGTAGCCCATGGCCCCCATGATCACCATCACCACAAGCGGGTTGCCGATCAACACGAAGAGCGAAAACACGATCGCCTGCCAGACGTTCCCTCCCAGCGCGCTCAGCTCCAGCCGCGCCCCAAGGTCGATGAAAAAGAACAGCAGCAGAAAATCCCGCACACCCACCAGCCTCGCGCCGATAGCTTCGCGGTAGCTCGTGGAAGCCAGCGACACCCCGCCCAAGAACGCCCCCACCTCCTTGCTGAACCCAAGCGCGTCCCCTGCGGCCCCCAGGAACACCGCCCACGCAATCGAGAACAGCGTCAAAAGCTCATGCGAATGCGCCAGCCTCCTCAAAAGCCACGGAAGCACGTAACGCATCAACAATCCAACCACCGCCAGGAAGCCGACCCCCTTGAGCGCAATCTTCACCACCTGTCCCAAAGCCATCTCGTTGTTCGCCAGTCCCCCGCCCAGCGCCGTCAGCCCGATCATCGCCAGGATCGCCACAATGTCCTGCACGATCAAAAAACCCACGGCAATGCGGCCGTGCAGAGCGTCTATCTCCTTCTTGTCCGAGAGCAGCTTCACGATGATGATCGTGCTGGAGAACGTCAGCGCCACCGACACATAGGACGAAGTCACCACATTCATCCCCAGCCCCAGCGCGATGAGAAAGCCGAACACGGACGTGAACAGAACCTGCCCCAGGCCCGTCGCCAGAGCCACAGGCCCCATCACGCGGATCATGTGCAGGTCCAGCCGCAAGCCCACCACGAAAAGCAACAGCGAAATGCCGATCTGCGCCAGCAGCTCGATCTGCCCGTGTTGCAGCACCTTCAGACACGAAGGCCCCACCACCACGCCGGCAGCCAGAAACGCCACCACCAGCGGCTGGCGAAGCATCAACCCCAGCGCGCCAAGCCCCGCGGACAAGAACAACACCAGCGCAATGTTGTAGAACGCGTTCTCCTGCAGAAAGCGAGATACTTGATTCCAGTCCACTCGCCAGAGCCCTTTCCTCATCTCACGGAGAAGAGAGCCGCCGCAAACGACTGCGCCGCAACGTGGCGCCCTACCCATGTTACAGGATGGACCCGCCGCGGCCAACAGCCTGGCGGAGCCGCCCGCCTCACCGCGTTTGACCTGCGCACACGCCATGAGTAGTCTGTTCACAACCTGACACCGCGGGCCCGCTGCCTGCGAACAGGCGCCTTGCGTCTTCTCCGTCTACTCCGTCCCTTCAGTCCCTTTCACTCAACGGCGGCCACATGAACTATCCCACCATCGAATGGGTCGGCGGACTCGACGGTCATATCCGGCTCATTGACCAGACCCTGCTCCCCGGCGAGTACAGACTCATCGATCTCCACACCGTCGAAGCCGTGTGGGAGGCCATCAAGACCCTGCGCGTCCGCGGCGCCCCCGCCATCGGCGTCGCCGGCGCCATGGGCGTCGTCGTGTCTCTGCGCAACTCCACCCCTCTCTCCTCCGGCGAAATCGCCGCCCAAGCCTGCCGCGCCGCCGACTACCTCGCCACCTCGCGCCCCACCGCCGTCAATCTCTTCTGGGCGCTGGACCGAATGAAGAAAACCGCCCAAAACCACGCCTCCCTCCCGCCCCGCGAACTCCGCCAGCGCCTTCTGGACGAGGCCGTCGCCATCCTCAGGGAAGACGACGCCATGTGCCACGCCATGGGCCGCCACGGCGCCGCCTTGCTCAACGACGGCGACGGCGTGCTGACCCACTGCAACGCCGGCGGCCTGGCCACGTCAGGCTATGGCACAGCCCTCGCCTGCCTTTACGCCGCGCATGAAGAGGGCAAACGCCTTCACGTCTTCGCCGGCGAAACCCGCCCCCTGCTCCAGGGCGCCCGCCTCACCTCGTGGGAGCTCGACCGCCTC
>CAYYEE010000665.1:0-2527 GCA_964470775.1 uncultured Planctomycetota bacterium
CTTTGGACGCGGTGTTGGAGCATTTGTCGGAGGTGGCGGGGTTTGTGGTGGTGAAGGACGTGTCGGTGGAGGGGCGTGTGAGCATCGTGAGCCGGCAGCCGATGACGGCGGAGGAGGCGGTGGAGCTGCTGAACACGGTGCTGAAGGACAAGGGCTTCACGGCGCTGCGGACAGGGCGGACGCTGAAGATTGTGGCGCTGGCGGACGCCAAAAAGGCGAACGTGCCTGTGCAGGCGGGGACGGACCCTGCGCGACTGCAACCGAGTGACCGTCTGGTGACGCAGGTGATGCCGCTGCGGGTGGTGGACGCGGTGAAGTTGAAGGCGGACTTGGCGTCGCTGATGCCGGCGTACGCGGATATTTCGGCGAACGCCAGCAGCAACTCGCTGATCATGACGGATACGGTGACGAACGTGCGGCGGATCATGGAGATTGTGAAGGCGCTGGATTCGCATTTGATGGGCGTGACGGAGGTGAAGGTGTTTCCGCTGAAATACGCGAGCGCGACGAGCGCGGCGAAGCTGGTGAACGAGGTGTTCAAGGAGGACACGACGCCGGCGCAGCAGAACGTGTTTCCGTTCGGCGGCTTCGGGCGGTTCCGGGGGCCGGGGTCGCAGGGGGCGGACAGTTCGAGCGAGAGCGGGCGGGCGCCGAAGGTGAAGGCGTCGGCGGATGACCGGAGCAACACGGTGGTGGTGAGCGGTCCGCCGGACGTGCTGAAGGTGGTGCAGGCGGTGATGCAGGACCTGGATTCGAACCCGCAGTCGGAAAAGGCGGTGATGGAGTACCGGTTGAAGAACTCGAAGGCGGCGACGCTGAAGACCGTATTGAACGACCTGTTTGCGGATCGGTCGTCCACGCGGGCGGGGACCACGAGCACGACCTCGACGGGGCGGACGCGGTCGAGCCAGGGGGCGCCGATGGGGACGATGGGCGGCGGGGGGCAGACGGCGGTCTCGGAGAGCTCGGCGCTGGCGGCGCTGGATATGGCGGGCCAGGTGTATGTGGCCGCGGACGCGGACAGCAACACGCTGTTGGTCATGGCGCCGTCGAAGTTCTTTGGGCGCATCCGGGAGATCATCGCGGAGCTGGACAGGTCGGTTCCGCAGGTGCTGATCAAGGTGTTGCTGGCGGAGGTGACGCACACGGACAACACGGACCTGGGCGCGGAGTTCAGCGTGTTGAACCTGAGGGCGTCGGGCAACGGCGACAAGCTGTTCACGGATTTCGGGGTGGCGAGCAAGACGGACGGGATGCAGTTGAAGCTGCTGGAGAGCAACGTGACGGCGACGCTGCGGGCGATGCAGAAGGTGGGGCAGGTCAACGTGCTGTCGCGTCCTTACATTCTCTCGAGCGACAACCAGCAGGCGAAGATTTCGGTGGTGAAGGAAGCGCCTTTTGTGACGCAGAACCGCACGACGGACACGAGCGACACGATCACGAGCTACGAGTACAAGGACATCGGCATCATTTTGACGGTGACGGCGCATATCAATCCGGACGGGCTTGTGATTCTGGACGTGGCGCCGGAGGTGTCGGAGTTGACAGGCGAGACGGTGAGGGTTTCGGAGGCGCTGGAGCTGCCGGTGTACGCGAAGCGGTCGGCGTCGAGCCGGGTGGGCATTCGGGACGGGCAGACGATCGTGATCGGCGGATTGATGGAAGACCGGAAAACGGATACCATCAGCAAGGTGCCGCTGCTGGGGGATATTCCCTGGGTCGGCGCGCTGTTCCGGAGGACGATCAAGGATGTTGCTAAGACGGAGCTTTTGATTTTCCTGACGCCGCACGTGGCGCAGGAGCCAGAGGCGCTGAAGAGCATGTCCCAGGATGAGGTGTCGGGGAGCAAGGTTCCGCAGAGCCTGGATCCGGGCGCTTTTGAGGAGCACATGAAAGGTTTGGAGCGCGGGGCGGCGAAGCCGGAGGGCGCGGGAAGTGAGAAGAGACCTTAGCAGCCTGTTGAAAATGCCGCGTCTGTTCCGGGGACACGTTGCGATCCCGCCGTTGGCGGGCTTCCGCAGCATGTCCCCGCCGACGCGGTGTCTTTTTCAACGGGCCGTTAGGGCGTGGGTGGCGGTGGCGCTTCTGGCGCTGGCGGCGGGGTGTTACGTGCCGGTGGAGAAGGCGCCGAAGAACCGGGAGGTGGTGGACCCGTGCGCGGAGCGGCTGCACGATCTGGCGGGGAGACTGTTGATGTACCGGTTCGCGGAGGGGCATCTGCCGGCGAGTCTGGCGGACCTGCCGAAGAGCGGGGCGGAGGAGTTGGTGTGTCCGGTGTCGGGCAAGGGGTATGTGTATCGGCGCAACGGGCCGGCGGCGCCGGGCGGGGAGGGGCAGATGGTCGTGTGGGACGCGACGGCGTGCCATAACGGGGGGCGGTGGTTGGTGACGCTGGCGCAGCCAGGGGGCGAGGCGGTGACGGCGAAGGTGGTGTGGGCGCCAGAGGCGGCGTTCGTGAAGGCGGTGGGGGGGAAGTAGGGCGCGGGCGAGGGCGCGGGGCAACGGATGAATGTGGGCGAGTCGCCCG
>CAYYEE010000666.1:0-2527 GCA_964470775.1 uncultured Planctomycetota bacterium
GACGGAGCTGTAGATGCCGATTTCGCGGTGGCGCTCGTAGACGGAGCCCATCATGGTGTTGAGGACGATGAGGGCGGCGATGGCGATGGGGATGAAGAGGCCTTGGAGTCCGGAGAAACTGGAGAGGGCAAGTGAGCTGAGGGCGGAGACGGAGCCGGTAAGCTTTCCACCGATGCTTTCGCTGACGAAGAGGGTCATGCCGACGCGGCGCATGAAGTCTTTGATCTGGCCGAGGAAGACGTCCTGGTCCATGTTGTCGGGGCGGACGAGGGCGATGGATCGGAGGTCGCCGCCCATGTCCATGAGCAGGTCATAGGGGAGGATGATGACGTTTTCGAGTGGCATGTGTTTGAAGGAGCCGAGTTCGGTGGGGTTTTCGCGGACGCTGGCGACGGTCTCTTCTTCTCCAAAGGCGCCGCGGCTGGCGACGTCCGTGGTGTCGACGGGGCTGATGTTGCCGCCGTCAAGGTCGAGGTTTTCGGGGAGGCGGCGGGTGTCGAGGATGGCGCTGACAGTGAGGAGGCGTCCGAAGACACGGACGGCGGGATTGCGGGCGGCGCTGGCGCCGGTTTTGACGTCCTTGGGGTCGATGCCGAGGCGGCGGGCCATGCCGAGGGGGAGGACGCAGACGGCGCCGCTGTCGGGGGCGAGCCAGGCGTGGCCTTCGAGGAGGGCTTCCTGGAGACCGGTTGCGAGGCGTTCCTGGGGTGTAAGGCCGATGGCGGCGCGGGCGTAAGTGGAAGCGGCGCCGTCGGCGCGTTCGACGCGGAGGTGGAGTTCGCTTTCCTTTTCGGTGGAGACGTACCAGGCGCGTGGGGCAATGGCTTGCATGGAGCCTTGGAAGGCGGAGGAGCAGTAGCGCCAGGCGATGTCCTCCATGGCGTTCCAGTTGCGGTCGCGGATAAGGGCGCCGGCGTAGCGGGGCTTGGCTCCTGTAACGGGGATTTCGTTGAAGCTGGTGTAGGTTTCGACGGAGGTGAAGGAGAGGACGGTGAACATGAGGAGGATGAGGGTGGCGGTGGTGAGGAGGGTGCGGACTTTGCGTTTGCGCATGTTGTTGATGCCGAGGTTGAAGGCGGCGACGGAGGCGCTGAGGCGGCCGACGTCGGTTTCGTGGACGGCGGAGGTGGCGCGGCGGAGCTGGGCGATCTGCTCGTTGAATTTGTTGATGACGATGCAGATGACGAAGACGCTCATGGCCATGAGAACGAAAGCGACGAAGATGATCCAGGGGTTCTGGCAGATGCGGAAGGCGGGGTGGGCGAGATACATGATGAAGAAGACGAGGACAAAGACGCCGCAGACGCCGAGGATGCGTTTGCGGATGTCGGGGGAGGCGAAAAAGAGGCGTTCGCAGAAGACGCTGAAGGGGAGGAGGAGGGCGAAGTAGAAGACGAGGCCTTTGATGGTGTCGGTGGCGGTGCCCATGACGTCGGGGTAGGCGCGGGCGGCAAGTCCACGGGCAGCGAGGAGGCTGACTTCACTGGAACCGTGGAGTTCGTCTTTGCGGTCTTCGACGGCGTCGCGGTACTGGCGGCGGGCGCGGGCCTGGAGGCCGGCGAGGAGTTTGTTCTCGATGCCGTGGGCGCGGAGCTTGTCCATGCGCGACTGGTTGAGAATGAGGGTGTCGTGGACGACGCGTTCGGGGGTGTGGGTGAGGGCGCCTTGGCGTCGGCCTTGTTCGTCGCGGTCGGAGTATCCGATGCCGGTGGGTTTTGGCTTGCCTTCGGTGTCGCCGGTGAGGCGGGCTTCCTCGGCGGAGACGGCGTTGGTGAGGAGGTATTGCTTGCCGAAGACGCCGGAGCCCATGATGACTTTGACGCGGTTGCCGGGCTCAAAGTAGACGGTGTGGGCCCGGCCGCTCATCCAGCAGTAGCCGTAGCGTTCTGGGGCGAAGTCGAGAGGGCCGAGGACAAAGGTCTGGTTGAGGTTGCGGAGGTAGCGGGGGTCGTCGGCGCCGTAGATGTCGAGGGCTTCGGCGCGGAAGACGACGTTGCGCCACTTTTTCTGGGCTTGGTCGAGGCTGAAGTTGAGGGCGTAATGGAGTTCGCCCTGGTTGCCGCGGTCGGCGGCGTAGGCGATGCGGCCGGAGTCATTGTCGTAGCGGAGGGGTTCGAGGTAGAGGGTGCGGAACATGATCTGGGGATAGATGTAGCGGCCGCGCTGGTCGGTGATGGCGACAAGGTGGGTGCGGACGCCAGCCATGGTCTTGTAGCGTTCCGGGTCCTTGACGACGGCGCCTTGGCCCGAGAAGGCGGAGACGATGACGTCGGGGACGGGGAAGTCGGCGAGGACGCTTTTGCCGAAGCGGAACTCGGTGATTTCGCCGCGGAAGGAGCGGATCCAGGGGGGGACGGTGACGCGGGCTTCGGTGTAGGGTTTTGTGGAGTTGACGATGCGGCCGATGACGGCGCCGAGGATGCGGGTCTGCTCTTCGAGGTTGAAGGGTTCGAGGCGGTCTACGGTGTCGTGGGGGGTGTCGACAAAGCGGCGGCAGTCGTTGATGGTGGCGATGGTGACGCCGGGG
>CAYYEE010000667.1:0-2522 GCA_964470775.1 uncultured Planctomycetota bacterium
GGGCTGAGGCGCCATGTCCCCGCCGACGCGGTGTCTTTTTCAACGGGCCGCTAGGTCTTTTCCGAAAGCATTTTGTGAATGGCCCGCGCCGCGCGCTTGCCGGCGCCCATGGCGCTGATGACCGTGGCGGCGCCGGTGACGAGGTCGCCGCCGGCATAGACGCGCTCGCGGGTGGTGAGTCCGGTTTCCTCATCGGCCACCACCGTGCCGTGTTTGCTGATGGTGAGCCCGGACGTGGTGGAGGGGATGAGGGGATTGGGGGTGTTGCCGATGGCGACGACCACGGTGTCGAAGTCCTGGGTGTACTCGGAGCCGGCCTTGGGCACGGGGCGGCGCCGGCCGCTGGCATCGGGCTCGCCCAGCTCCATGCGGATGATCTTGAGCGCGCGGACGCGGCCTTGTTCATCGCCGATCATCTCAATGGGCGCGGTGAGGATGTCGAGGATGACGCCCTCTTCTTCGGCGTGGTGGATTTCCTCGGCGCGCGCGGGCATCTCGGCGCGGGAGCGGCGGTAGAGGAGGTGGACTTCTTCGGCGCCCAGGCGCAGGGCGGTGCGGGCGGCGTCCATGGCCACGTTGCCGCCGCCGATGACGGCGACGCGGCGTCCGCGGGCGATGGGCGTGTCGTAGTTGGGGAAGTCGTAGGCCTTCATCAGGTTCGAGCGGGTGAGGTACTCATTGGCGCTGTAGACGCCGCCGAGGTTTTCGCCGGGGATGCCCATGAACATGGGCAGGCCGGCGCCTGTGCCGAGAAAAACGGCGTCGTACTCTTCGAGCAGCTCGTCCACGGTGTCGAGCTTGCCGATGACGGAGTTCAGCTCGACCTTGACGCCAAGCTGGCTGAGGAAGTCAATTTCTTTCTGGACGATGGCTTTGGGGAGGCGGAACTCGGGGATGCCGTAGACGAGGACGCCGCCGGCTTTGTGGAAGGCTTCGTAGATGGTGACGCTGTAGCCGAGGCGGGCGAGGTCGGCGGCGCAGGTGAGGCCGGCGGGGCCGGAGCCGACCACGGCGACTCTCAGGCCGTTGGGCGGGTCGGGCTGGGGAGGCGGCTCGCCGCCGTGTTCGCGGGCGTAGTCGGCGGCGAAGCGTTCGAGGCGTCCGATGGCCACGGGGTCGCCCTTCTTGCCCAGGACGCAGACGGCTTCGCACTGGGTTTCCTGGGGACAGACGCGGCCGCACACGGCGGGCAGGGCGTTGAACTTTTTGATCTCAGCCGCGGCGCCGGCGAAGTCGCCTTCGCGGATGAGCTTGATGAAGGCGGGGATGTCGATCTCAACCGGGCAGCCGGTGCGGCACATGGGCTTTTTGCACAGGAGGCAGCGCGAGGCCTCGGTCTGGGCGATCTCGGGGGTGTAGCCGAAGGGGACCTCGCGGAAGTTGCGGCGGCGCTCTTCGGGGGGCTGCTCGGGCATGGGCTGTCGCGGCGGCCGGGCGGTTTTTTCGGGCTTGTTTTCGGTCATGGCTGTCTTTCGTCTGGCTCGGGTCAGGCGTTGGGGATGGCGCGGCACTTGTGGCGTTCGGTGGAGGTCTTTTCTTCGGCGAGATACGTCTTCTGGCGCTTGGAGAGCAGGTCGAAGTCCACTTGGTGGCCGTCGAATTCGGGGCCGTCGACGCAGGCGAACTTGGCGACGCCGCCGACCAGGACGCGGCAGCCGCCGCACATGCCGGTGCCGTCGACCATGATGGGGTTGAGGCTGACGACCGTGGGCACGCCGGCTTTGCGGGTGACGTCGCACATGAAGCGCATGAGGGGCACGGGGCCAATCACGACGAGCAGGTCGATCTTCTCGCCGGCGTCGATCATCTGCTGGACGATCTGGGTGGGGAAGCCTTTGACGCCGTAGCTGCCATCGTCGGTGCAGATCTTGAGGACGTGGGACTGGGCGCGCATTTGCGGCTCCATGATGATGAGCTCGCGGGTGCGGGCGGCGAGGATGGTGGTGACGTGGTTGCCGGCTTGGCGCATGGCGCAGACGATGGGGTGGACGGGGGCGATGCCCACGCCGCCGCCGACGCACACGACGCGGCCGAAGTTCTCGATGTGGGTGGGCTTGCCCAGGGGGCCCACGACGTCGCGGATGGTCTGGCCGGCGTTCATGGCGGCGAGTTGGAGGGTGCTCTTGCCCACGGCCTGGAACACGATGGTGACTGTGCCGGCGGCGGGGTCGGCGTCGGCGATGGTGAGGGGGAAGCGTTCGCCTTTTTCGTCAATGCGAAGGATGAGGAACTGGCCGGCTTTGCGCTTGCGAGCGATCTCCGGCGCGGCGATCTTCATCTCGTAGAGCTGGGGCGCCAGGAGGTTCTTTTCAACGATGGGGAAGTCAATCATGGGCTGCTCGATCTCTGGCTTTGTGTCCTGGGAATCGCAGTGGCAAGGGGACGCCAAGTGGCCAATACGTGGCTAAGGCGCACAAGAATATGAGTTTATGCGCTTGGGGGGCGCGGAGTCAAACACCGGGACCGGGGACCAGAGATTCGGCACGACAGAATGGCGGAGAGGCCGTAGGGACCGTGCGGAG
>CAYYEE010000668.1:0-2520 GCA_964470775.1 uncultured Planctomycetota bacterium
CCCCCGTCCACACCGCTTGCCTCCCCCCCCGCCTTAGAGAAAATTCTCCCACTTTAGCACGTCGCCGTCCCATGTCCGCGCCCACCCCAGCGCGTTTGTGAGGGTATGCCGTGTCCTCAACCGCAGACGCTTGCCCCCCACGCCGCGTCGTCGTCACCGGATGGGGCATGGTCACCTGCCTTGGCAGCGGCCCCGCCAACGTCTTCGACGCCGCCTCCGCCGGCCGCTCCGGCATCCGCGCCATCAGCCGCTTCGATGCCACCAACATCCCCGCCAGCATCGCCGGCGAAGTTGACGACTCCCTCCTCCCCACAGACCCCACCCTCTCCCCACAAACGGAAAAACTCGGCTACCGCGCCGACCGCCTCATGCGCGCCGCCTGCGACCAGGCCGCCGAACAAGCCCGCCTCGCCGATCTCCCCGACCGCGACCGCGTCGGATGCATGATCGGCTCCCACGGCGCCGACCCCACCCCGGAAGAAATGGCCGGCGTCCTCGCCTGCGCCGGCGAAGACGCCGTCATGCGCCTCCCCCAACTCCTCGCCAAGCAAGACTTCGACTGCGGCCAGTTCTACCGCCGCAAACCCGACATGACCACCTCCCTCATCGCCTCCCGCTACCTCTGCCTCGGCCCCACCCTTTCCATCGTCAGCGCCTGCGCCGCCGGCGCCCAGGCCATCGGCGAAGCCTTCCGCGCCATCCGCCGCGGCCAGGCCAGCGCCATCCTCTGCGGCGGCGTCGAAGCCAAGATCACCTACGCCGGATACATCGGCTTCGTCCTCCTCAAAGCCCTCTGCGAGCGCTACAAAACCCCCGAAACCGCATCCAGGCCCTTCGACCGCCGCCGCAACGGCTTCGTCATGTCCGAAGGCGCCGCCGCCCTTGTCGTCGAAGACCTCCAACACGCCCGCAAGCGCAACGCCCCCATCCTCGGCGAAATCCTCGGCTACGGCGACTCCGCCGACGCCTACCGCATCACCGACGTCCACCCCGAAGGCGAAGGCGCCATCATCGCCATGAAAGCCGCCCTCGCCGATGCCCGCCTCAACCCCGACCAGGTCCAGTACATCAACGCCCACGGCACCTCCACCAAACAGAACGACGCCGTCGAAAGCCTCGCCATCCTCAAGCTCTTCGGCGGCCACGCCCAGCGCCTCCCCGTCAGCTCCAACAAATCCATGCTCGGCCACGCCATCGCCGCCGCCGGCGCCATCGAAGCCATCCTCACCCTCGAAGGCATCCGCCGCTCCATCCTCCTCCCCACCATCAACTACGAAAGCCCCGACCCCAAGTGCCCCCTGCCCGACTACGTGCCCAACAAGGCCCGCGAGCACAAGCACTCCATCGCCCTCAGCAACTCCTTTGGCTTTGGCGGACAGAACGCCTGCCTCTGCCTTGCCGCCTATCGGGACGAATAGACCTTGGATACCCCCGTCGTCATCACCGGTCTCGGCGCCGTCACCGGCCTTGGCCGCTCCGTCGATCAGACCTTCGACGCCCTCCTCGCCCGCAAGAGCGCCTGCGCCCCGGTCACCGCCTTTGACGCCGCCAGCCTCGGCTGCCCCGCGGCCGCCCGCCTCCAGCCCTTCGCCCCCGAGGACCTCGGCCTCGCCCCGCGCGACGCCCGCGTCATGAGCCTTTACAGCTTTGCCCTCCTCGCCGCCTCCCGCGCCGCCTTTGCCCAGGCCGCCCTCCCCGGCCCCCTCGACCGCGCCCGCATCGGCTTCTTCGCCGGCGTCGGCACAGTCGATTGCAAACCCGCCGACCTCGCCCCAGCCATCGCCCAATGCCGCGCCCCAGGCGGCGCCGTGGACTGGGACCGCTTCTTCTCCACCGCCTATCACGCCATTCATCCCCTCTGGCCCCTCGGCATGTTGAACAACATCGGCCACTCCGTCGTCGCCATAGACCTCGACGTCCGCGGCGACAACGCCACCTACACCCCCCACGCCGAAGCCGGCGCCCAAGCCCTCGACGACGCCCGCCGCTCCATCGCCAGCGCCGCCGCCGACGCCGTCCTCGCTGGCGGCGCTTCCGAAGAAGTCTCCCCCTTCAGCCTCGCCCGCCACAGCCGCCTCGGCTGGCTCAGCCCCACCGGCGCGCCCCGCCCCTTTGACCCAGCCTCCGACGGCGCCGTCCTCGGCGAAGCCGCCGCCTGCCTCGTCCTCGAAAGCTCCGCCAGCGCCCGCCAGCGCGGTTGCCCCGCGCTCGCCCAATTGGCCGGCTGCGCCGCAAGAACCGCCCCCGTCGGCCGCCCCTCCGCCAGCGCCATCGCCGACGCCATCACCGGCGCGCTCCAAGACGCCCGCTGCCGCCCCGCCGACATCGGAATCGTCTTCGCCAACGCCTGCGGCGTCCCCGCGCAGGACGCGGCCGAAGCCCAAGCCATCGCCGCCGTCCTCCCCCACCGCCCCCTCGTCACCACCACCCGCCCCGCCCTCGGCTCGCCCCTCGCCGCCGCCATGTTGTTGGACGCCGCCTTGGCCGTCTGCGCCCTCACCCGCCGCACAGCGCCCCCAT
>CAYYEE010000669.1:0-2518 GCA_964470775.1 uncultured Planctomycetota bacterium
CCAAGACCCTCACCCCCTCCAACCTACGCGTCGACGACGCCCCCTATCTCGGCGGCGTCTGGGTCCACGACGGCAAAACCCGCCAGATGCTCAAGGTTGACCTCTTGCTGCCCGAATCGCTCAAACAATCGCTCTTCGCCAACGACCAAAAGGGAGAGCCGGAATGACCGCCGGCGCGGCCTCCGTAGCGGCCCTGCTCACAGAACGCATCGGCCTCGAACCCGCCTCCATCGGCCTCGACGCCGTCGCCCGCGCCGTCGAGCGCCGCATGAAGGCCCTTGACCACAGCGACCCCGGCGCCTATCTGCGCCTGGCCGAGTCCTCGCCCCAAGAGTGGGCCAGGCTCGTCGAAGAAGTCGTCGTCCCCGAAACATGGTTTTTCCGCGACTGGGAGCCCTTCGCCCGGCTCGCCGCCTACGCCGCCGGACAATGGCCCGGCCTCGGCCACGACCGCCTCTTCCGCGTCCTCAGCGTCCCCTGCGCCACAGGCGAAGAACCCTACTCCGTCGCCATGGCCCTCCTCGACGCCGGCCTCCCCGCCGAACGCTTCGAAGTCGACGCCGTCGACATCAGCGAAGACTCCCTCGCCAAAGCCCGCCGCGCCGTCTACGGCCGCAACGCCTTCCGCGGCGCGCGCCTCGACTTCCGCGACCGGCACTTCGTCCCGCTCCCGGACGAAACCTGGCAGCTCAAGCCCGCCGCCCGCCGCCCCGTCAAATTCATCCAGGCCAACCTCCTCTCCCCCGGCTTCCTCCACGACCGCCCACCCTACGACGCCGTCCTCTGCCGCAACCTCCTCATCTACTTCGACGAATCCGCCCGCGACCGCGCCTTCAAAACTCTCGATCGCCTCCTTGCCCCTGACGGACTCCTCTTCTCCGGTCACGCCGAGGCTGTCCTCGTCATGCGCGCCGGCTTCGCCCCCATGCCCTGGCGCGGCAGCTTCGCCTATCGCCGCGCCCCCGCCCAGCCCGCCCCCTGCGCGGCCCCGCCAAAGGCCGCCGCGTCGTCGGCCCCCAAAGCGCCCGCCTTCGCGCGCCCGTCCGCGGCCGTGGCCGCGACGCCCTCGCCCCTCTGCGAGCCCCGCGGCGACCCGCCCGCGCCTCTCCCCCCGCCGCCGCTTGAGCAAGTGGCCCGCCTCGCCGACGAAGGCAAACTCGACGAAGCCCTCTCCCTGTGCCGCCGCGAGACCCACCGCCCAGACGCCGTCGCCGCCGCCTGGCGCTGGCAGGGCATCATCCTCGAAGCCATGGGCGAGCGCGGCGCCGCCGAAGGCTGCTACGAAAAAGCCCTCTATCTCGACCCCAAGGATCAGGAGTCCATGGCTCACCTTGCTCTCGTCCTTGAGCTCCGCGGCGAGACGGAGAGAGCCGCCGTTCTGCGCCGCCGTCGCGAGAGACTGGAAGCCGGCGTTAGCGGGAGAGCCCAGCTATGAGCGCCGAACAAGCCCAACCCCCAAAAGCCTGCTGGAACGACGTCGGCGTCGGCGGCAGCCGCGCGTGCCCGCGCCTCAAGGACGCCGGCCACTGCGCCAACTGCCCCCGATTCGGCGGCGCCGGCTCCGCCCTTCTCGACCGCGAGCCCCCCGAAGGCTACGAAAAGGAATGGGCCGCCCTCCTCGCGCGCGCCAAGGAGCGCGAGAACCGCGGCGACCTCGCCGTCGTCGTCTTCCGCATCGGCGGCGAATGGCTCGCCCTGCCCGCCGCCGTCTTCCAGGAAGTCACCGAGTCGCGCCGCGTCCACGGCGTCCCACACCGCTCCGGCGGCGCCCTGCTCGGCGTTGTCAACGTCCGCGGCGAAGTCCAGCTCTGCGTCTCTCTCGCCCGCCTTCTCGGCCTGGACGAAGGCGCCGAACCCGCCCCCCAACCCGGCGAGCCCCGCCTCCGCGCCACTTACCGCCGCCTCGTCGTCGCCCGCCAGGGCGCCGAGCGCTGGGTCTTCCCCGTCGACGAAATGCACGGCCTTGTCCGGTTCAACTCCGCCGACATGGCCAACGTCCCCGTCACCGTGGCCAAGGCCAAAGCCAGCTTCACGCTGGGCCTCTTCGCCTGGGAGTCGCGCAGCGTCGGCTTGTTGGACGCGGCCTCCGTTTTCGCCGCCCTGGGAAGGAGCGTGCAGTGAGCCAGTCCGGCGCGCAAGACCTCGGCGGTTTCTCCATGCTCGAACTCTTCCGCATGGAAGCCGAAGGCCAGATCAAGAACCTCAGCGACGGGCTATTGGCCCTTGAAAAGGGCCAGGCCGCCAAAGAAACCCTCGAATCCCTCATGCGCGCCTCCCACTCCATCAAAGGCGCCGCCCGCATCGTCGGCCTCGACGTCGCCGTCACCCTCGCCCACGCCATGGAAGACTGCTTCGTCGCCGCCCAGCACGGCAAAACCGCCCTCGGCCCTGACGCCGTCGACACCCTCCTCAAAGCCCTCGACGCCCTCACCCGTCTCTCCAAAACCCCCGAACCCGAGATGCCCGCCCGCCTCGCCGAGATGGCCACCGAGATGGAGTCCCTCGCCGCCGAGATCCG
>CAYYEE010000670.1:0-2512 GCA_964470775.1 uncultured Planctomycetota bacterium
TCAGTCTCTTGCTCCTTTCCTGTCTTTTCCGTCGTTCGCGCCGGCGCCGTCTTGCCGCGCCCTCGGCAATGTCGCTACAATGCGCGCGTTGACCGGCGTTGGCGGCGGCCAGAACACGGCGTAGCACGGAACGAGAAAGGCAATCTCATGGCGGTTCTGCGCAGGCTGGGTGTGCTGACGCTTTTCCTCGCGGCGGTGTATGGCGCCCACGCGTCGGGCCGCGTGCTCAACATCGGCGGCGCGCAGCTTGCGCCCAGCATGGCCGTCTACGTGTTCATGGCCTTGCTGCTCGCCCCGCAGATGGCTTGGCCGTCCTTGTGCGCGCTGGGCGGGCTGGTGGGCCTGCTGACAGTCTTGGCCACCACGAGCTCCGTGCCCTGGGCCGCCTTTCCCGCGCACGGCGGGACCTTCCTTCTGGTCTGCTTGCTCGTCAGAATATGGGCGCCCCAAGGCCGCCAGATGAGCATCAAACGGGTGGTCGTTCTGGTCACGCTGGCCGTCACCATCTCGTGGACCATCTTCGCGGCCGGCGTCTGGTTGGGCGCGCCCGCGCCTTTCCACGCCAAGCCCCGCGACGCGTTTGGGTTGCCGTTGGGACAGGGCGCCCTGGCGTGGTGGCTGTCCGGCTTCCTGGCCGTGGCCCTGCCCACCATCATTCTCGCCGCCGTGGTCACGCCCGTGCTCTACAACGCCGCCATGTCCCGCACCGTCGCCATCAAGTACCTCGCCTGGCTGGGCGGCTCCGTGGCCGTGGCGCTGATGATCTTCGCCATCTACGTGTACGGGGAGGAGAGGAGCCATGCCTTGAAATCCAACGACGCCATGGCCCGGCTCATCCTCAGCAAGACAAACCACGCCCTCGCCCGATGGGTGGAAGACCAGACGCGCATCGCCCGGCTGCTGGGAGAGAATCGCCGCGTCGGCCTCGCGTGCCTTTCGCCCGGCGACGAAGCCACGCGCACCCGCGCGCAGGGCTTCATAAACGAAGTGAAGCGCCTTTACGCCTGCTATGACAACATCCGCCTGCTGACGCGCATGTCCGCGGGCGAGAGCGTCACCCTCAAAGGGCCTTCGGGCCCGGTCACCGTGCGCGGCGGCGAGGTGTTCATGGATACCGCCGGCGGCCAGACACTCGGCCCCTGCAAGGTCGCCGCGCAGGCGTGGCGCGCGCTGAACATCGGGAAGGACTACTACCTCAGCGACGCCTTCCGAAGCCAGGTGGGGGGGCGGCCCGTTTTCCTTGTGGCCGCGCCCGTCGTCTGCGACGGCAAGACCGTGGGCATGGTCATGTTGACCGTGCGGCTGGAGTACTTCACCGAGGCCTTTCTGGGCGACGCGCCCGTGGGCGCGCGCGGATATCTCTTCATGCTCGACCGCCGCGGCCTGATTGTCTCCCACCCCCGCAAAGAGTGGATCTTGGACGAGAAAGCCGCAAGCCAGGTCTCCGGCATCGCCGAATTGGCGATCAAGGAGAGAGAACCGTTTGTGGCCGAGCTCGCCGGCGTCAAGAAGCGCTACCTCTCCGTGCAGGTGGGCGCCGACGGGACCGGCGTCCCGATGGACTGGTTTCTGGTCAGCACGCGGGAGATGTCGGAGATCGAGGCCAGCGCCGCGGCGTTCTTGGGCAGCGTGGCCAAGTGCTTGCTGGCGGCCCTGGTCTTCCTCACGCTTGTCACCTGTGCCCTCACCAACCGCCTTATCCGCCAGCCGCTCAGCGTCCTCATGGCCGCCGCCGACCGCGTCTCCGCCGGCGATCTGACCGTGGAGATCGTCGCCGAGCCCCGCCAGGACGAAATCGGCGGCCTCCAGCGCGCCCTCGCCGGCATGACCGCCAGCCTCCGCTCCCAGACCCAGAAGATCCGCGAAGCCGTCGCCACCCTCAACTCCTCCGCCACCCAGATCGCCGCCACGGCCCGCCGCCAGGAGTCCGTCGTCTCCGGCCACACCGCCACCACCACCGAAGTGGCCGCCGCCGTGACCGAAATCTCCGCCACGTCGCAAGAGCTTTCCAAGACCATGCAGAACGTTCACGAAGTGGCCAAGGAAACCGAGGGGCTCGCCGACACTGGACGCGCCGGTCTCCAGGACATGGGCGGCGCCATGCGCGTGCTCGACCAGGCCACCATGTCCGTGGCCGAGAAGCTCGAAGTCATCCGTGACAAGGCCGACAACATCGGCGCCGTGGTCACCGCCATCAACAAAGTCGCGGACCAGACCAACCTGCTCTCGCTCAACGCCGCCATCGAAGCCGAGAAGGCCGGCGAGTACGGCCTCGGCTTCGCTGTCGTCGCGCGCGAAATCCGCCGCCTCGCCGACCAGACCGCCCTCGCCACGCTCGACATCAGCGGCATGGTCAAGGAGATGCAGTCCTCTGTCTCCTCCGGCGTCATGGAAATCGACAAGTTCACCCGCGAGGTCAAGCGCGGCGTCGAGATGGCCGATGAAATCAGCCTCCGCCTCGAAAGGATCATCGAGCGGGTCAAGGACCTCACCCCCAAGTTCGTCGCGGTCA
>CAYYEE010000671.1:0-2498 GCA_964470775.1 uncultured Planctomycetota bacterium
CCGCCGGCGGCGGCCGGCCATCGCCCGAAACGCCCGCCTTCGGCGCGCCCCGGTCATCCACGGAGTTGCAGGCGCCGGTGACGTGCGTGTTGAGGTCCAAGGACGAGATCGCCGCGGACCTGGAAAAAGCTCGGGAGGAAGCCGCCAAGAAGGCCGCGGAGGCCAAGCCCGGTGATGCCGGCAAGTAGCGTTTCCGTTCTCTGTTAGCCGCAGGGACGACTCATGGAGTTCTTGAAGAAGTACGGGTACTGGATTGGCGTAGGCGCGGCGGTTCTGGGCGCCGTGGTCTTCTACGTCCTGGCCGTGCAGGGCCAGAAGGGCGTCTACGCGAAAAAGCTGGAAGAAGTCCGCCAGCTGGCCAGCGCCATCAAGGCGCAGGACAAGGGCGACCAGACCCCCAACCAGAAGTGGACGGAGCGGGAGAAGAAGTACGCCGAACTCGTGGAGGCGGAGATCTCGAAGGTCGAGAAGATCATCGTGGTCCAGCGCCGGAACAACTTTACCAAGCTCTTCTGGCCCGACGATTCCCCCACGCAGGAGTCCGTGAGCGACCGCACGACCTGGATTCGTCTCTACGACCGGCACGTGGCCGCTCTGCGCCAGCAGATGGCGGAGGCGGGCATCGGGGCGTCGCTGTCGTTCGAGTCGTATACGCAGCTTCCTTCGTGGCCGCGGATTCGCAACGAGCAGATCTATTTCTGGCTGTGCAAGGACATCGTGGACCTGCTGACGAACCGGGCGGAGAAGGACGTTGAGCTGGAGTTGAAGGAGTACTGGACACCGTCGCGGTCTTCGCTGAAGACGCTGTTCGACGTGCTGAAGAACCCGGAGCCGCAACGGTTGAGCAACGCGCTGCAGGCGTTGCCGAAGGAGAAGCTGGCCGCGGCGTTGACGGACATCCTCACCAACCCGACGCAAGAGGACCTGGTGCGGATTCTGCGGAAGCACGACATCTTCTCGATCGTGGAGGAGATGACGTCGAGCGGCCAGCAGCGTGATTTCGTGGCCTATCTGGGCCGGCCGGCCGGCAAGGATCGAAGCGACCTGGTTCGTTTTCTGGACGACCTGCGATGGGTGCGGTTCCGGGAGGACTTGGTGGCTTTGTTCCGGGACCAGCCGAGTCTGGCGGACCTTGGACGCAAGCTGCACGACTGGGGCCCGGCGACGCCGAAGATCATCGCGGAAGACCTGCGGGGCGACAACTGGCGGCCTTTGCGGCTGGCGCAGGCGATTGAGGCGGCGGTGGCGATTTCGACCGAGCGGGACCTGAAGGTGCTTCTCCGCAACCACCTGCTGAATTGGGCCAGGGTGGACGCGCTTACCATCAGCAAGGTGGCGGTGTTTGAGGACAGCTCGGCGCCGTCGGGCGTTGAGGCCAGGGGTGGGCGGCCGGGCGAAGCCGGGATGGCCAGGCCGATGGGTCTGGCCGGGGTGTACAACTCCTTCCCGTTTACCATCGGGGTCACGATCGAGTTCCGCCATATCCCGGTTCTGGTGCGGCGGCTCTTGATGAGCGACTGGCGGATTGAGGTTCTGAAGATCAACGTGACGCGCGTGGGCCCCATTGAGTCGCGTCCGGCCGGCGTTCCTGCCGCGGGCGCCGAAGGCGCGGAGCCAGGCCCCGCAGCCGCGGCGCCGGCGCCTCCTCCTCCGTCCGGGCTTTCGCCCGTGGCTGCCGGCCGGGGAGGCCGCGGCGGCCGCGCCGCGCCGCCGGGCGCGCAGCCCCCCGTGGGCGCCCCGCCGGGCGGCGCGCAGCCCCCCGTGGGCGCCCCGCCAGGCGGCGCGCCCGTCGTCCGTGCGCCCGAAACCCAATCCGAAACGATTAAGGGACCCGTTGTCCCCAGCAACTACGTGCGCGTGGATTTGGAGTGCGAGGCCAGGCAGTTCTACCCGTTGTGGGCCAAGTTGAACCCGGAAGAAGCCAAGAAGATCGAAGAGCGATACTCGGGCAAGCAGTGAGCCCGCCGCATTCTGGTGAGGCATGAAGGCCAAGCAGATCGTCATCTTGTACGTGGACAAGGCCATCCTGGTGGCGATGGCCGTGCTGTTCCTCTACGCCGTCTACGCCGGGTTCCTGACAGGAGCGCCTGAGGAGAGACAGTTGCGGGAAGAGATCCCGCGCAGCATGGACAAGCTGGAGAAGAACCTGGCCGAGAGCACGCCGCCGCCCTTGCCGGTGATGAAGGACGCGGAGATGGTGAGCCAGCGCTACGCGCATCTGCGCGTGGTGGAGCCGTATCGCCGATACGTGCTGTTTAAGCCGGCGCCCATTCAGGTGGGGACGTACCGGCTGGTCAAGGGGACGCCCTTCACCATGACGGTCATCGGGGTGCAGATCACCCGCGTTCGCGACATTCTGGACGCCGAGGCGGTGAAGGCCGGGGCGCCGGAGCCGATGGATCCGGACAACCCCTACGCCGGCACGCAGATCAAGCTCCAGCCGCTGAAGGCCACGAGTCAGTCGGGCACGCTGATGACCATGACCGACGTGGATGGCC
>CAYYEE010000672.1:0-2495 GCA_964470775.1 uncultured Planctomycetota bacterium
CGGTTGTTCCTGCTGGTTTTCAGTGTGGCGTTGAGGGCGCTCTACGGCGGGGTGGCGAGGGTGGGGTGAGGGGCGGGGTCCCTTGGCGGGGGGGGCGGGCGCTGTCGAGAACGCTATTTTGAGTCGGTGGCGCGGCCCGGCCAAACTGGCCAGCCTCTTTATCCAGAAAAAACCCATGCGCGCCGTCGGGCCGGGACCGCGGGCGATGGCGCGTTCGGAAGGCCGGACCTGCCGCGCCGGCGCCACCTCCAACCGGGCCAGCAGTATCTCAAGTTGAAATAAAACTATATCGTTTCTATAATCTGTGCTTCTGCGCGCGCGCCAAGTCGCGCGCCAAGGAGCCCCGCGAGGAGACGCCGCCATGCTGACGATGAGCTACAACGCCGCCACGAAGAGTCTTGTCTGCGCGTTTTCCGGTCACATGGACAGCGCCAACTGCGATGAGGCGGCGCAGCAGCTGACAGCGAAGATCGCGGAGCTGGCGCCCGCCGGCGGCGGCAAGGTCCACGCCGTGGCGCCGGGCCTCAAGATCGCCTTTGATTTGCAGGCCGTGGAGTATGTGTCCTCCGTCTTCCTGCGCGTTGTGCTGGCCACGGCCAAACGCGTGGAAAAGGGGGCTTTCGCCATTACGAAATGCCAGACCGCGGTGCGCGACCTGCTGAAGACCGCGGGCATGGAGCAGTGGCTGGCGCAGGACGAAGGCATCGAAAGCCTCATGCGCGAGACGCGCGTGTTCCCCCCGCCGGCGGAATTCGCGGCCGCGGCGCGGGTGAAGTCGCTGGAGGAATATCGCGCGCTGCACGCGGCGAGTGTGGCGGACCCGGAGACGTTTTGGGCGGGGCGGGCGCGGGAGCTGGTTCAGTGGATGCGGCCGTTCGACAAGACGCTGGAGTGGACGCCGCCCAACGCGAAGTGGTTCCTGGGCGGGCAGCTCAACGTGAGCGCGAACTGCCTGGACAAGCACCTGGCCACGGACGTGGCGGACAAGCCGGCGATTGTCTGGGAGGGGGAGCGCGCGCTGGAAGGTCTGCCCGGCGAGTCGCGGACGCTGACTTATCGCCAGCTCCACAGAGAGGTATGCCGGTTCGCCAACGTGCTGAGGAGCCTGGGCGCGGGCAAAGGCAGCCGCGTGCTGATTTACCTGCCGATGGTCCCCGAGGCGGCGGTGGCCATGCTGGCCTGCGCGCGCGTCGGCGCGATCCATTCGGTGGTGTTCGGCGGGTTCAGTTCGTCGGCCGTGGCCGAGCGCGCCAAGGACTGCGGGGCGAAGATCATCGTGACCGCGGACGGCGGGTTCCGCCGGGGCGCCGTGACGCCGCTGAAGAGGAACGTGGACGACGCGCTGGGGCTGAAGGACGAGAACGGCAAGCTCTATTGCGCGGCTGTGGAGAAAGTGGTGGTCTTGCGCCGGACAGGCTGTCCGGTGGACATGCGGCCGGGCCGCGACGTATGGTGGCACGACGAGATGGTTCAGGCGCTGGAGGACTGCCCAGCCGAGGTCATGGACAGCGAGGACACCCTGTTCATCCTCTATACCAGCGGGTCCACGGGCAAGCCCAAGGGCATCTATCACAGCTCGGCCGGCTATCTGCTGGGCGCGGCGCTGTCGTTCCAGATGGTCTTTGACATCAAGCCTTCGGACGTGTACTGGTGCACGGCGGACGTGGGGTGGATCACGGGCCACACGTACGTGGTCTACGGTCCCCTGGCCAGCGGCGCCACGGTTCTCATCTACGAAGGCGCGCCGAACTACCCCGACAACTCGCGGTTCTGGAATATCGTGGAACGCCACAAGGTGACCATTTTCTATACCGCGCCTACGGCCATCCGCTCGTTCATGCAGTGGGGAAATCAGTGGATCGAGAAGCACGACTTGTCGTCGCTGCGGTTGCTGGGCACGGTGGGCGAGCCGATCAACCCGCAGGCGTGGATCTGGTACCACGACACCATCGGCCGGGGCCGGCTGCCCATCGTGGACACGTGGTGGCAGACGGAGACAGGCAGCATCATGATCGCCCCCCTGCCCGGCGCCACGCCGCTGAAGCCGGGCTCGGCCACGCTCCCGTTCTTCGGCATTCAGGCCGAGGTGGTGGACGACAAGGGCGAGGCCGTGGCGCCGGGCATGGGCGAGCGGCTGGTCATCCGCAAGCCGTGGCCGAGCATGTTGCGCGGAGTGTGGGGCGATCCGCAACGGTTCGAGTGAACCTACTGGCGCGACGTGCCCGGCTCCTACTGCACGGGCGATGGCGCGCGGCGCGACAAGGACGGCTATCTGTGGATCGTGGGCCGGATTGACGACGTGCTGAAGGTGTCCGGCCACCGCATCGGCACGGCGGAGCTGGAAAGCGCGCTGGTGAGCCACCCGGCCGTGGCCGAGGCCGCGGTGGTGGGCCGGGCCGACGACGTGAAGGGCGAGGCCATCGTGGCGTTCGTGACGGTGAAAGCGGGGGTGGAGGCCACCCCCAAGCTTCGCGAGGAGCTGCGCCAGCACGTGG
>CAYYEE010000673.1:0-2485 GCA_964470775.1 uncultured Planctomycetota bacterium
GGTTGCGGAAGGCGGGGTCGTCCCATTGCTTGGTGGACATCTCGGCCAGTTCGTCGTTGGTGACAAAGGGCTGGCAGAGGGCATCGGTGTCCTTGGCCGAGGCGCCGCGGGCGATAACGGCCTCCCACGCGTCCACGAGTTCGGGGTGGGCGTCGATGAGGGCGGCGCCGTAGAGGTCCTTGAAGGCGGCGCGGCGGCGGGCATCCACGGCGGGGCTGAAGCGGAAGTCGCTCTTGAGGGCGGCGGTGTCGAAGCGGACGCTGGATTGGCCGCGGCACTGCTCGTAGACGTCCATGCGCACGGGGATGCGGCAGAGCTCGTCCTTGAGCGGACCGCCGGCGGCGCCGGGCTTGAGCATCCAGAGGCGCTGGCCTTCGGGCGAAAGGACGAACTCCATGAAGCGGAAGGCGGTCTGGACATGCGGGGCGCCTTTGAGCACGCCGATGGCGTCGGGGTTGACGACGGTGAGGGACTGGGGCAAGGTGAAACCGATGAGCTCGGGGCCGTTTTCGCGGATCTGGGCCCAAGCGTAGAAGTCAATGACCGGGCCGGCGGCGGCCTGGCCGAGGCTGACGTTGCGGGGGACGTCGCCGGCGCCTTCGTAGAACGCGCGGGCGTTGGCGGCCATGAGGGTGAGGGCGGCCCAGCCTTTGTCATAGCCCAAGGCTTGGAGCATGATTTCGTAGCACATGTGGGCGGAGCCGCTGCGGCGGGGATCGGCGGCGGCGACTTCGCCGAAGAGCTTGGGCGAGGCGAGGTCTTGCCAGGATTTGGGTTCGGGGACGCCCTTGGCGGCGAGACGCTTTTTGTTGTAAATGATGCCGAAGCCGCTGAGCGCGGAGCCATACCAGCGGTACTCTCGGTCGTAGACGGGCACGCCCCCGACGTCGGGGATGATCTTGGAGAGGGTGTCTTCGGGGGCTTTCCAGGGGTGGAGGAGGCCGGCTTCGGCGAGTTTGACGTAGGGCTCGAAGCCGCCGCCCCAGAAGACGTCAATGCCGAGGCCTTGGGGGCGGGACTTGAACTCGGCGTAGAGGTACTTGGTGATGGCGCTGGTACCGCCGTGGTCTTCCCACTGGACGTTGACGGGACCGCCGTGGCGCTTCTCGTGCCAGGCGGAAAAGGCGGCGGCAAACTCGCGGAGGACCGACTCGGGATGGGGGGAGACGATGACGAGGCCGGCCTGCTGGCCGCTGTCGCCGCCGAGCACGAAGAACCCGAGAACCACGATGGCCGCGATGACCACGGCGAGCAGAACGCCGACAAGCTTCATGAGCCGCGTCTCCCAAGGCGTGCTTCGCGCCGGCCGGCCCCGGCTGGGGGCGGGCGAGGCTGGCGCGCAGGACCGCGGTATTATCCGCTATCGGGCGCGGGGGTTCAATGTCGGACGGGTCGAGTGGCTACTTGGCGGCTTTGAGTTCGAGGATGGCGTTGACGAGGGTGTCGCGCTCCTGGTCGAACTGTTCTGGGGGCCACTCGCAGAAGTAATGGAAGGCGTACTTGCGATCCGGGTGCTTGGCGTCCATGGCGGCCAGGTCGACGTTGACGCGGGCGGCGAGGCCGTCGAGGACGGCCTGGGCCCTGGCGATGGCTTTGGCGGAGACGCCGGCCTTCTTGGCGTCGGCGATGGCGGCTTCAAGGGTGTAGGCGTACTTGGCGTCGTTGACGCCGTCGCGGTGGGCTTCCCATTGCAGGGTGCGGATGGGGCCGTCGAGGCCGGGGTAGGTGGAGCAATGGTCGCGGCTGCCGCCGTCGAAGTCGCAGAACGGGGTCATGACCGGACCGCAGTAGTGCCAGTAGGTCTGGCCCGTGGCGCGGATCTTCCAATGAAAGAAGCCGGCCTTCATGCGCATGACGTCGAAGTAGCAGCGGGTGGAGTTTGTGTACCACCAGAACTCGCCTTTGTTGGCCAGGGCGGATTCGCGAATCTTGGGCCACTCGAATCCCTGGGCGACCGTAGGGCTGTGGGTGCGAACGTCGATCCACTGTCCCGCGCGCTCGACGGCTTTCCAGCCAACGGTGCAGTAGGTACGGATGCCGGGGACCTTCTTGGCGGCTTCGTAGTACTTGGCGGCTTGCTCGATGCGGTCATCCTGGAACGGCTCGTCGACGAGGTAGTAGAGGAACTCGGGCCAGCCTTCTTTCTTGCGTTCGGATTCCAGAAACTTCATAAACTCGCGCATGACCTGGAACTTGGGCTCTTCGAGGGGACCGGGGGGCAAGGCGCCGCCGATAAGGAGGGGATAGGGCCCTTCGTAGCCGCCGACTTCCTTGACCGCGGCCATGATGCTCTTGAGTTCGCTGAGGTCCCACGTGGGGCCTTTCTCCGTCATGTTGAGCTTGGCGCCGGAGTCGAAGCAGAACATGTTGAGGCCGTTGGATTTCATGTCGAGCAGTTCGGCCTTCAGGTTGGCGGGGTTGGGCATGCGCTGGGGGTAGTAGTAGATGCCCCAAGCCATGGGCTTGGGCCAGCGAAGCTCGAAAG
>CAYYEE010000674.1:0-2467 GCA_964470775.1 uncultured Planctomycetota bacterium
GCGGCAGTCATAAATCCTCCGTGGCATGCAAGACGGCGCGCAAGGCTGGCTGCACGGCGCCCTTCTACACCAGCATGCAGGCGATGTTCAAGAATCACCCCGAGCTGGATGCGGTCAGCGTATGCACCTACTCGGGCATCCACCACGAGGCGGCCGTAGCCGCGGCCAAGCGCGGTCTGCACGTGCTGAGCGAGAAGCCGCTCGACGTGACCCTGGCGCACATGGACCGCATGATCGAGGCCTGCGAAAAGGCCAAGGTGAAGTTGGGCTGCATCTTCCAGCGCCGCACGACGCAGGACAGCATTCTGGCCAAGAAGGCCATGGACAAGAAGCTGCTGGGCAAGATGGTGCTTGGCGACTGCTACCAGAAGTACTACCGATCGCCGGCCTACTACAAGTCGGCGGGTTGGCGCGGGACGTGGAAGCTGGACGGCGGTGGCGCGTTGATGAACCAGGGGGTGCACGGTCTGGACCAGTTGCTCTGGCTCATGGGCGACGTGGAGAGCGTGTTCAGCTACTCGGCCACGCTGGTTCGCGACATTGAGGTCGAGGACACGTCCGTGGCCGTGGTGCGCTTCAAGAACGGCGCATTCGGCAACCTGGTGACCACGACGTCCGTGGTGCCGTCGCAGGGCGCGCGCGTCAGCCTGCATGGGGAGAAGGGCTCCATCACCATCGGCGATGGTCCGATGAAGTGCCAGATCGGCAGGCTTGTGAAGGGCGTGCACCAGGTTGAGGAAGTGGACCTGGCTGCGAAGTTCAAGATGAAGTCCGTTGCGCCCAAGACCACGGGGAATGTTTCCTCGGACGCGAAGGCCGTGACTTCGGATGGACATACGATCCAGATTGAGGACATGTGCCAAGCGATCCTTAAAGACCGGCAGCCCATGGTTCCCGGCCGCGAGGCGCGCAAGGCCGTGGAACTGATACTCGCGATTTACAAGTCATGGAAGACGGGCAAGGAAGTGAAGCTGCCGCTGAAGTAGGAGAAGGACGATGCGCGAACAGGAACTCGCGGCAGGGAGCTGGCGGCGACGCTTGCTCCCTGTTTTCGCCTTGGGCTCACGGAGAGGTTGAACAGCCATGTCCGGTGATCGGGACGGCGTTGAGAAGACGGGCGCTGAAGGCGCGGGTCGCGACTTTGTGCGCCAAATCGTGGTGGACGACATCAAGGCGGGCAAGCACGGCGGCCGGGTTCACACCCGGTTCCCCCCCGAGCCGAACGGCTATCTGCACATCGGCCACGCCAAGTCCATCTGCCTCAATTTCGGTATCGCCAAGGAATTTGGCGGCAAGTGCAATCTGCGTTTCGACGACACGAACCCCACCAAGGAAGAGGTGGAGTACGTGGAGTCGATTCAAGAGGATGTGAAGTGGCTGGGCTTTGACTGGGAAGACCGGCTGTTCTACGCCTCGGACTATTTCGAGCAGCTCTATCAGTTCGCAGAGCAACTCATCAAGGCTGGGAAGGCGTTCGTCTGCGACCAAACCGCGGAAGAGGTGCGCGAGTTCCGCGGCACGCTGACGCAGCCTGGCCGGGAAAGCCCATACCGCAACCGTTCGGTCGAAGAGAACCTGGACCTGTTCCGCCGGATGAGGGCGGGTGAGTTCCCTGACGGATCCAGGACGCTGCGCGCCAAGATCGACATGGCGTCGCCCAACCTCAACATGCGCGATCCGGTGATGTACCGCATCTTGCACGCGCCGCATCACCGCACCGGCGACAAGTGGTGCATCTATCCGATGTACGACTGGGCGCACGGCCAATGCGATTCCATCGAGGGTATCACGCACTCCATCTGCACGCTGGAGTTCGAGAACCACCGGCCGCTCTATGACTGGTTCCTGGAGGCGCTCGGCATCTTCCGTCCCAGGCAGATTGAGTTCGCACGGCTGAACCTGACGTACACGGTGATAAGCAAGCGCCGCTTGTTGGAGTTGGTGAAAGAGAAACGCGTGGCCGGGTGGGACGATCCGCGCATGCCCACGATCTCGGGCATGCGGCGCCGCGGCTATACGCCCGAAGCGATCCGCGCCTTCTGCGACCGCGTCGGCGTGAACAAGTTCAACAGCACCGTGGACATCGCGCTGCTGGAGTTTTGTCTGCGAGAGGACCTGAACAAGCGCTCGCCCCGGATCATGGCCGTGCTCAACCCGGTCAAGGTCGTCATCGAGAACTACCCCGAAGGCCAGGTGGAGGAGCTGGACGCGGTCAACAACCCCGAAGACCCGTCCGCCGGGACGCGCAAGGTCCCCTTCTCTCGCGTTCTCTACATCGAGCGCGACGACTTCCGCGAGGATCCGCCCAAGAAGTTCTATCGCCTTTCGCCAGGCCGCGAGGTGCGGCTGCGCTATGCGTACTACGTCAAGTGCATCGGTGTGGTGAAGGACCCGGCCACGGGTGAGGTGACGGAGTTGCGCTGCACCTATGACCCTGCGACGCGCGGAGGCGATTCGCCCGACGGCC
>CAYYEE010000675.1:0-2464 GCA_964470775.1 uncultured Planctomycetota bacterium
GCCGGCAGGACCCTGGTCATCATCCTGCCCGACTCCGGCGAGAGGTATCTCTCGACCGCGCTCTATGAAGGGATCAGGTAGAGCCGGTCAAAGCAAAGAGCGTCACCAAGCGCAATGGAGGGACTTGACACCATGTCTGAATCCAACCCACGCCGCCGGCTGGGCACGCTGGCTCTCCACGCCGGCCAAGAGCCTGACCCCACCACCACGGCGCGCGCCGTGCCCATCTACGCCACCACGAGCTACTGCTTCAAGAGCACGGACCACGCGGCCGCGCTTTTCGGACTCAAGGAGTTCGGCAACATCTACAGTCGTCTGATGAACCCCACCAACGACGTCCTCGAGAAGCGGCTTGCCGCCCTGGACGGCGGCGTGGGCGGCCTGGCCTTTGCCAGCGGCCAGGCCGCGATCACCGCGGCTGTCCTCACCCTCGCCCACTCCGGCCAGAACATCCTTTCTTCCACCAGCCTCTACGGCGGCACGTGGACGCTGTTCGCCCATACGTTCAAGAAGTTGGGCGTCGAGGTCAGGTTTTTCGACCCCGACCACCCCGAACGCATCGCCCAGCTCGCTGACGCCAACACCCGACTCGTCTACATCGAGGCCGTGGGCAACCCGAAAAACGATGTGCCCGACTTCCGTGCCATCGCCGGCGCAGCGCACAAGGCGGGCGTGCCCCTGGTCGTGGACAACACCGTGTTGACGCCCGCCCTGTTCAGGCCCATCGAACACGGCGCCGACATCGTGGTCTACTCCACGACCAAGTTCCTCGGCGGCCACGGCGTGCATGTCGGCGGCGCGATCGTGGACGGCGGAACCTTCGACTGGGCGGCCGACTCGGCAAGATGGCCGGAGTTCTGCGCCCCGGACGACGCCTACCACGGCACGGTCTTTGCCGAGGCGCTCAAACCCCTGGGCAACATCGCTTACATCATTCACATCCGTACGCATTGGCTGCGCGACACCGGCGCGTGCATGAGCCCCTTTGCGTCTTTCTTGACGCTTCTTGGCGTTGAGACGCTGCACGTGCGCCTGGAGCGCCACGTCCGCAACGCCCAGACCCTGGCCGAGTGGCTGGAGCGCCGCAGCGACGTGGCGTGGGTCAACTACCCCGGACTGCCCAGCCACCGCCACCACGCCAACGCGCAGCGCTACTTGCCCAACGGCGCGGGCGCCATTTTGGGCTTTGGCTTGCGCGGCGGACGCGACGCGGCCGTTCGGTTCATCAATAACGTCAAGCTGGCCAGCCACTTGGCCAACATCGGCGACGCCAAGACCCTGGTCATCCACCCCGCCTCCACCACGCACTCCCAGTTGACGGAGCAGGAGTTGGCCACCACCGGCGTTTCGTCCGACTACATCCGCGTCTCCGTAGGTATCGAGGACATCAGGGATATCCAGGACGACTTCGACCAGGCGCTGAAGGAAGCGTAGGGGCGAGGCGGCGCCTCGCCCGCGCGCGGGACACACATGACAACTCCCTTTGCAAGCAGCGATTCGGACCGCTCCGCCCGCCCCCTCCGGCACGCGAAGTCCGTTGTTCTGCCCGGTCCCATCCGATTGGAGGCAGGCGGCGAGCTGTCCGAGGTTCGCGTGGCCTACGAGACGTGGGGCCGGCTCAACGAGACTCGCGACAACGCCATCCTCGTCTGCCACGCGCTGAGCGGCGACTCGCACGCGGCGCGCCACGACGCGGACGACGACCCCGGATGGTGGGACATCGCCATCGGCCCGGACAAGCCCATAGACACCCGCCGTTACTTCGTTATCTGCCCCAACACGCTGGGCGGCTGCCGCGGCACGACAGGTCCCAGCAGCCTCAACCCCGCCACGGGCCAGCCCTTTGGCGCCAGCTTCCCTGTCATCACAACCGCCGACATCGTGGACGTTCAGCGCCGCCTGCTCGATACGCTCGGCGTGGAGCGGCTGCTGGCCGTGGTGGGCGGGTCCATGGGCGGGCATCAGGTCTTGACGTGGGCCACGCGCCATCCCGACCGTGCGCGCGGCGCCGTGGCGCTGGCCACCTCGCCCCGGCTCACCATGCAGGCCGTCGCTTTCAACGTCGTCGGACGCAACGCCATCCTCCGTGACCCCGGTTTCCAGGGCGGCCAATACTACGGCTCGGCCGGCGGAGGGCCGGCCGTGGGCCTGGCCTTGGCCCGCATGTTGGGCCACATCACCTATCTCTCCGCCCAAGCCATGGGCGAGAAGTTCCAGGCCGACAAGCTCCAGCCCCGCGACGTGGCCACGGAGTTCGAGAAGCGCTTCTCCGTGGGCTCCTACCTGGCCTATCAGGGCGACAAGTTCGTGGAACGTTTTGACGCTAACAGCTATGTGACGCTGTCGCTGGCCATGGACCTTTTTGACCTGGGCGCCACAGCCGGGGAACTGCGCGCCACGCTGGACAAGTCGCGCTGCCGATGGCTGGTGGTCAGCTTCTCCAGCGACTGGCTGTTCCCGCCCG
>CAYYEE010000676.1:0-2464 GCA_964470775.1 uncultured Planctomycetota bacterium
CCGAGGAGTTCGGGCCGCGCCAGCGCATCGGCATTATCCTGACCGACGCGGAGCTGGAGCCGGATCCGATCCGCGTGGGCCATTTGTGCGACCGGTGCAAGCGGTGCGTGGCCGAGTGTCCGGGCATGGCGATCCCCAAGGACAAGGCGGTCTCGATTGAGGTGGAAGGCCACAGGATCGAGTGGGGGGACATTGATCTGGGCAAGTGCAAGCTGACGCACTTTGGGCTGACGCGGCGCAACGCGCCGCACACGGTGCGCGCGTTTCCCGGGCTGTACCTGCCCATTCCGGAGCAGGAGGTGACGTGGCTGGAGAGCTGGGAGCTGGGGTGGGCGTTTTTCAACGCGGTGCCGACGTTCAAGGCGCTGGCCGACCGCGGCGGGCCGCCGGCCTTGTGCGGGGCGCGGGGGTGCATTATTGGGTGCATGAAACACATGGAGGCCCGCGGCAAGGTGAAGAACAAGTTCGTGGCTCAGCCGGTGTTCAGCGAGAAGAAGCCGTGGGCGCTGCCGGACAAGCCGGCGCACACGGACCACAACGGGTTTGTCTATGACCCGGAGACGGGGGAAGACCTGCGGAAGCGGTCGGCGGAGGTGTCGTTGGATGCTTCGACCTGGTATTGAGCGAGACGATGGGCGGCGGGGACTCTGCAGACCCGCTTGACAGGATTGTCCTCCCGGCGCCGCTTGTGGCTTGACAAAGGGGGGGTATGGGTTCAACATAGTCTCCCTTGAGGCCAAGCGCCGCGCTTGGATTCGGGGCTGCGGCCCCGCGACCATCGGAGAAGACCTAATGCTGAAGATCGGCATCATCGGGGCGGAGAACTCGCACTGCATCCGCATCGCCACCATCTGCAACGTGGACAAGTCCATTCCCTGCCGCGTGGTGTCGGTGTGGGGCGAGAAGCTGGAATACGCGCAGAAGGCGGCGTCGCAGTGCCAGATTCCGGAGATTGTGAGGGACTGGCGCAAGATGCTTGGCAAGGTGGACGGGGTGATGATTGACCACCGCCACGCGAAGTTCCACGCGCCCGTGGCGACGTTCTTTGTTCAGAACGGCGTGCCTTGCTTTGTGGACAAGCCGTTCACCTTTACGCTGGCCGAGGGCAAGAAGCTGTGCGCCTTGGCGCGCAAGAAGGGCGTGCCGATCACGAGCTTCAGCGTGAAGGTGTTCCAGAAGAGCTTTAAGGATTTCGCCAAGGCGGCGGGCAAGCTGGGCAAGATCGCGATGGTCAACAGCTCGGGTCCTTGCGATATCCGCAGCCAGTATGGCGGCATCTCGTTTTACGGCATTCACCAAGTGGACCCGATGATCGAGATGTTCGGCAACCAGGTGGAGACGGCGGAACTGCGCCAGTGCGGGGACAATGGCGTGGCGACGCTGACGTACAAGGGCGGGCCGATCATCACGATCAACTGCGTCAAGACCGGCAGCCAGAACTTCTTCTGCGCGGTGGTGGGCGAGAAGGAGGTGCTGGGGTGGCCGTTCGGCTATGACGCGAACCCGTACCTGGCGGGCGCGAAGATCTTTACGACCATGTTCCGCACGGGCAAGGAGCCGATTCCGCACGAGCGGATGCTGGCGCCGGTGGCTGTGCTGGAGGCGCTGGACAAGTCGCTGAAGCTGGGCAAGCCGGTGAAGGTGGCGAGCGTGAAGATGAAGTGAGGTCGGGCTGATCCCATGAGAGTTGTGGGAATCATGGGAATGATGGGAATATGACGGTAAGGGCCGGCTCCGATGGGGGCCGGCCCTTTGCGTGGGGGGCGGCTCTTGGCGTGTAATGCGGGCAGCAATATGGTATAATTATGACATCCATACGGTTTGCCTGGGACGCGGCGAAGGCGTCTGACAACCTGCGCAAGCACGGCGTGTCCTTTGAGGAAGCGGCCAGCGCCTTTGCGGACGAGAACGGCCGGTTGATGCACGACCCTGATCACTCCCAAAATAAGGACAGATTCGTCTTGCTGGGATTCAGCGCCAGGCTTCGGCTGTTGATTGTGTGTCACGCCTATCGTGAGAATGGCGAGGTGATTCGGATCATCTCGGCGCGCAAGGCGACCGCGAGGGAACGCCGGCAATACGGGAGCTACCTGTGAGAAAGGAATACGATTTCGCTGGCTCTGTCCGCAACCCACACGCAAGACACTTCAGAAAGCAGGTGACGTTGCGTCTCGGGACAGATGTGATTGGGTATTTCAAGGCGCTTGCCGAGGAGACGGGGATTCCTTACCAGAACCTGATTAATCTTTATCTGCGCGACTGCGCTCGTTCGGGCAAGAAGCTCGCCCTGACATGGGCGTCGTGAGGTCGGGCTGATCCCATGAGAGTTGTGGGAATCATGGGAATGATGGGAATGTGACGGTAAGGGCCGGCTCCGATGGGGGCCGGCCCTTTGCGTGGGGGGGCGGCGCGGGGATCAGGGGGCCACGAGAGGGCCGTAGAGGCTGGGGCGGCGGTCGCGGCG
>CAYYEE010000677.1:0-2464 GCA_964470775.1 uncultured Planctomycetota bacterium
CGTTACCATCCGCAGCTCCGAATGCGGCACGGGATGTTTTTTGCCACTTCCTATTACCGCATTGGACTCTCGCCGGGCAACCCGGACGCTGACTGGAACCGGTTCAACCGGATTTCCCTTGATTCGCTCCACGCGGGCGGCGGCCATGCGTTCGGGGACTGGTGGGATAAATACCATACAAACCACCCCTATTATTTTGCGCTCCAGCCCGACGGCACCCGCAGCGGCTACCCGAAACCGGGGTATGCCAAGATGTGCGAGTCGAACCCGGCGCTTTGGGAGCAGTGGATCGCCGATGTGGCGGAGACCGTGGCCAAATACCCGACCCGCCGGGTGTTCCTCGCGGGCGAGAACGACGGTTGGAATGAGGGCCACTGCATCTGCCCGAACTGCCGCGCCTGGGACCATCCCGATGGAGCGCCGCGGATATTGTCCTGGCGCGGACTGAGCCAGGAGTATGTGGCTCTTTCCGACCGCCAGGTGACCTTTGCCAACCACCTCGCGCGGCGCCTGAAGGAACGTTTCCCCGGGAAGGATTACTATGTGGCGATTCTTGCCTACGGCCTTTCCCGTCCGGCGCCGGTAAAAGCCGTGCCCGACGACAACGTGATCATCATGGACGTGAACAGCTTCTTTAACGACTTCCTGGTTCCCGGCCGCGCCTACGATGCGAGCGCGGAAGAACACCGCCAGAGTTTCATCGGCTGGTCGAAGATCACCAGGAATCACGTCTGGCGGCCGAATATCAGCATCACCGGCATGCGGGAGGGCTTGCCGTTCGATCTCGAACGGACCGCGGAGTGCTTCCGCCTGGTGGGCGAGAGCGGCTGCATGGGCGTGTATATTGACAACATCTGGTTCTATTGGGGGACTCAGGGTCCCGCCTACTATCTCATGGCGCAACTGGCCTGGAATCCGCTGGCGGACGCCAAGGCGGTCATGGATGACTATTTCCGGAGCGGGTTCGGACCCGCAGGCGAGGCGGTCCAGGAATACTTCCGGCTTCTGCAGGGCGTTAACCGAAAGACGATGCCGGGCCGGCCCGAGACAAAGACCTGGGTCGAGGCCTTTGACAACGAGACCTTCGCGCGCGCGGATGAGTTGCTGAATCAGGCCAAGGCGGCGCTGGACGGCGCGCCGGAACAATATGCCCGCCGGGTGGCCTTCGTGCGCGCCGGATGCGACTTCCTCCGCCTGCAAACCGAGAACCGCGCGTTGGTGGCGGCGCTGCGCAAGGCGGGCGACAAGGCAGAGGCCAAGGAGCTGGCGCGGGCGCGCGCCAACTGGACGGCGATGCAGGAGATTGCCCGCCGGCATCCGCACTTCTGGCACGGCGGCTACTCCGGCCATCTCCGGCCGGTGGCGGACCCGGACTTCAAGAAGTGACGGGCGGGCGCAACGGGATGCGGAGAGTGCAGGTGTTCAACGCCTGCTTCGCGAATTGTCTGAACGGAAGGGAAAGGCGATGAGCAAGGTCGGATCAATAACGGCGCTTCTGGCGTGTCTCCTGACAATGGCCTGTTGCCGAGTGGCGGCATCACAGACGCCGGCGGCGGACCAGGCCCCGACGGACATGACGGCGGAGCAGACCGGCTGGACGCTGGCTTTCAGCGACGACTTCAAACGCAATGAACTCGGCAAGGATTGGGTGATTGTGGAGGGAGACTGGAAAGTGACGGACGGCTGCCTGCGCGGCAGCGGGATTCTGCTGTCCGCACAAGGCTTCCCGCAGAAGGACGCCGGTTTTCAGCGGCTGGAATTCGAGGCGGTGACCGATGTCCAGCCGATCATCTTCTTTCCCGACAAACCCAAGCCCAAGGTCGTTGTTGGCGACATCAGTTCCTTCATCCACGCCGGCCCGGGCGACCCCTTCAAGACTGGCTATTTCTTCCAGTTCGGCGGCGTCCACAACACCGTGAACAAGATCCAACGCCAGGGCGCCGCCGTCGTGACCGACACCGCCCCGAAGAACGTGATCACCCCCGACAAGGCGCATCACGTCATCGTGGAGAACGACAAGGGCCGACTGCGCCTCATCGTGGACGGCCAGACGCTGCTCGACCACCGGGAGAAGACATTTCTCCTGGGCAACGAGCATAACCGTGTCGGTCTCTTCTTCTATACCGCTTCCAAGGTGTCGAATGTGAAGGTGTACGTCAAGACGCTCCCGAACAATCTCGATCTCTATTAACGGGCCGGATGCTGGCGACGGTCAGGCTCTGTCGAACATCAGAAAGGCGATGACTGAAAATGACCACGAAGAACAGCCAGAAGGTCTTCGTCCGGGCGGGCGAGCCGGTCGGGCTTTTGGGCGGCGCGGATGGACGGTATCGCCGCGAGGGCGATGCGCTCGTCGTGCTCCCCGACGAGCGCTGGGGCAACCCCGTGTTCGGCGACGCGTGTCTCGATGAGTGTGACTTTCACATCCAGGCGCGGTTGACGCTGGATCGCCTGATCGGGACGG
>CAYYEE010000678.1:0-2456 GCA_964470775.1 uncultured Planctomycetota bacterium
TGCGGGTTGTGCGAGGAGGCTTGCCGCTTTGAGGCTGTGCGGCGGGACAAGGGGGGGGTGTTTTGCGTGGACGAACTTTCGTGCGAGGGGTGCGGGGTGTGCGTGCGGTTCTGTCCGGCCAAGGCGATTGACTTTCCGGAGCGTGAGAGCGGGGAGTGGTACGTGTCGCAGACGCGGCATGGGACCCTGGTGCACGCGCGTCTGGGCGCGGCGGAGGAGAACTCGGGCAAGCTGGTGACGCAGGTAAGGCGCGAGGCGTCGCGCATGGCGGCGGAGCAGGGGGTGGGGCTGGTGATCGTGGACGGGCCGCCGGGGATCGGGTGTCCGGTGATCGCGTCGCTGGCGGGCGCGTCGCTGGCGCTCATCGTGACCGAGCCCACGGTGTCGGGCCGGCACGACATGGAGCGCGTGGCCGAGTTGTGCCGGCGTCTTGGCGTGTCGGCGGCGGTGTGCGTCAACAAGTGCGACATCAACCCCTTCGTGACCGCGGAAATCTGCAGGTGGAGCCAGGAGCGCGCTCTGGCGATGGCCGGGGAATTGCCCTACGATGCAGTGGTGACGCGGGCGCAGTTGGCTGGGCGCAGCGTTGTGGAAATGGATGGCGAGCCCATGGCGGGGTTGATCCGCCAGGTTTGGGAACGCGTGCACGGGTTGTTGGAGAAGCAGTGACATGGCTGTCGGCAAGAGTTGCGGCGCAGGCGGTTCGTGGGACGCGCAGGTGTCCGAGGAAGAGAAGGCGTTGCGGGATCGCATGGCGAAGGTGAGCCACAAGGTGCTGGTGCTGTCGGGCAAGGGCGGCGTGGGCAAGAGCACGGTGGCGGTGAATCTGGCCGTGGCGCTGTCCATGGCCGGCAAGAGCGTGGGTTTGCTGGACGTGGATATTCACGGTCCGAGCGTGCCGAAGATGCTGGGGCTGGAGGGGAGCCGGCTGGTGTCTGAGGATGAGAGCATTGTCCCGATCGAGCTGGGGGACATGCGGGTGATGTCGATCGGGTTCTTGCTGCAGGACCCGGACCAAGCGGTCATTTGGCGCGGTCCGAAGAAGATCGGGGCGATTCGGCAATTCCTGGGCGAGGTGGCGTGGGGGAAGCTGGATTACTTGATTGTGGACTGTCCGCCCGGCACGGGGGACGAGCCGTTGACCGTGGCGCAGTATCTGAAGGACGCGGACGGGGCGGTGATCGTGACCACGCCGCAAGAGGTGGCGGTGGTGGACGTGCGCAAGTGCGTGACGTTCTGCCGCGACGTGGGGATGAAGGTGCTGGGGGTGGTGGAGAATATGAGCGGATTCGCGTGTCCGAAGTGCGGGGAGGTGGTGAACGTCTTCAAGTCGGGCGGGGGCGAGGAGATGGCTTTGCAGATGGGGATTCCGTTTCTGGGCCGGGCGCCGCTTTCGGCCGCGGTGGTGGAGTCGGGAGATACGGGGCGGCCGTGTGTGCATCACCGCAAGGACGACCCGGCGGCGAAGGCGTTTCAGGCGATCGCGGATGAGATGATGAAGAAGATGGGATAACGGAGGGGGTCTTCGGGCTTTGGTTTTTGGGGCTTGGGAACGGCGGACGACGGACGGCAACGGCGGGCTCACCCGGAGGACGGTGAACGGAGAAGAAGCCGAAGATCAGCACAGATGGACCTAACGCGGCGGAACCGCAACCAAGGAAAGGCAGACGACGAACGGCAATCGCCGATGGACGCGGATGGCGCAGGTGAGGACGAAGAACGACGGACGCAAAAGAGTGTTCGAAAGAGCGAAGTCCTGCTTGTCCGCAGTATGAAGAACGGTGGCAGATGATGGGGGATGGTTCTTTGCGGGGCGATGAATAGGAGGATGGACAGTTGAAACTGGCGATTCCGATGGCGGACGGGAAGCTGGCGACGCACTTTGGGCATTGCGCGGAGTTTGCGCTGTTGGAGGCGGATGAGGCGAAGAAGACGGTGGTGTCGAAGACGGTGGTGGAGCCGCCGCCCCATGAGCCGGGTTTGCTGCCGCGCTGGCTGGCGGAGAAGGGGGTGACGGTGGTGATCGCGGGGGGGATGGGGATGCGGGCGCAGCAGCTCTTTGCGGAGAAGGGGATTCGGGTGGTGACGGGCGCGCCGGCGGATGATGTGGAGGCGATCGCGGATGCGTTTCTGAAGGGCACTCTGAAGACAGGCGAGAACGCCTGCGCTCATTGAGGAGGCTTGGCGTGAGCGCGCGCATCGTGGCGCTTGTGGATGATCGGGCGGAGAGGCCGGGCCTGGAGGCAGAGCACGGCCTCTCCTTCTATATCGAGGCGGACGGGGCGCCGGTGCTGCTGGACACGGGTCGGAGCGGGGGCGTTTTGGCCAGGAACGCCGCGGCGCTGGGCGTGGACCTGGGGCATGTAGGGGCCATCGTGTTGAGCCACGGTCACTATGACCACACGGGCGGGCTGGCGGACGCTTTGCGTCTGGCGCCCAACGCGAGGGTGTTTGCG
>CAYYEE010000679.1:0-2455 GCA_964470775.1 uncultured Planctomycetota bacterium
AAGGCCATCCAGGAGAACGCCAAGGGCCCCAAGCGGGCCAAGGGCGACTCCGTCGAGATGGAGCAGCACGGCCTGGCCGACCAGATCGAGGCCGACCGGTATCTCGCCAGCAAGCAGGCGGCGAAGGCCAGGGGACTGGGCGTTCGCGTGTCGAAACTCGTTCCACCGGGGGCGGTCTGATGCAGGTTGCCGAGAAGAGCGAAAAGCGCGCCGTCCGCCTGAGCGGCCTTCACGGGCCGCGCTTCAGGCGGTTCGACGTTCGCGCGGTGCCGTTCCGGCGGCTCCGGGCCGGGTTCGACTCGGCGGAGACGACCGAGAACAACCGCCGCCACTGGGCGAAGGCGACGAGCCAGTCGGCCGACGCCGAGGCGACCGCCGAGGTGCGCCGGACGCTGCGCAACCGCGCCCGGTACGAGGTGGCGAACAACTCCTACGCCCGGGGCATCGTGCTGACGCTCGCCAACGATACGGTCGGCACGGGGCCGAGGCTTCAGATGCTCACGGACGACGCGGGCATGAACCGCACCGTCGAGACCGAGTTCCACCTCTGGGCGCAGGCCGTGGGCTTGGCCGAGAAGCTCCGCACCATGCGGATGGCGAGGAGCCAGGACGGCGAGGCGTTCGCCATCCTCGCGGGCAATCCCCGCATCGCTCACGCAGTGAAGCTCGACCTCCAGCTCATCGAGGCCGACCAGGTGACGAGCCCCTTGCGGCACGTCCTGGACGACCACGAGGTGGACGGCATCGTCCTCGACGACTACGGCAATCCGGTCCTCTACCGGGTGACCAGAAATCACCCCGGCGGGCCGACGTGGTCTTCGCTCGACGACTTCAAGGACATCCCGGCGGAAAGCATGATCCACGCCTTCCGCCAGGAGCGGCCCGGGCAGCACCGCGGCATCCCGGAGATCACGCCCGCGCTGCCGCTCTTCGCGCAACTCCGGCGATTCACCCTCGCGGTCCTGGCCGCTGCGGAAGCGGCGGCCGACTTCGCGGGTATCCTCTACACCGACGCCCCGGCCAACGGCGAGGCCGAGCAGGTCGAACCGATGGACCTGATCGAGCTCGAACGCAACATGCTCCTCACCATGCCGGGCGGCTGGAAGATGTCGCAGGTCGAGCCGATGCAACCGGCAACGACCTATGCCGAGTTCAAGAAGGAGATTCTGAACGAGATCGCCCGCTGCCTGAACATGCCCTTCAACATCGCGGCGGGGAACTCCTCGGGCTACAACTACGCCTCCGGCCGTCTCGACCACCAGACCTACTTCAAATCCATCCGGGTCGACCAGGCGTTCATGGCGTCGCGGATTCTGGACCGGGTGCTCGCCGCGTGGCTGCGGGAGTACTCGGTCGAGACGCAGCGCCTTGCGCTTCGCGGGCCACTCCCGGCGCACCAGTGGTTCTGGGACGGGTTCGAGCACGTGGACCCCTCGAAGGAGGCGTCCGCGCAGGAGACCCGCCTCAAGAACCACACCACCACGCTCGCGCACGAATACGCCCGGCAGGGCAAGGATTGGGAGATGGAACTCCGCCAGCGGGCGAAGGAGGTGGCGCTCATGAAGGAACTCGGGCTTCCGGCGAACGAGCCGAAGTCCGCGGGAACGCCCGCACCCGAACCGAGCGTGGACGAGGAGGACGGCGATGCCGTATCCGAATGAGCATGCGGCGCGTCTGCGCGACCCGGGCCGGTACGAGCGGTTCCGGCGGGAGAACGACAAGTTCGCCAGGGGTGTCCATGCCATCTGGGGCATCCTGCGCGGCGGCAAGACGGAGCTGCAGGCCATCCGGTTCGACGCGGGGAAGTTCACGGCGGACGAGGCGCGCAAGTGGCTCAAGGCGCACAACTTCAAACCCATTCTCTTTGAACCCGCAACGGAGAAGAAGGAAGGAAAGGCAATGAAACAGAGCACGCGGGCGGCCACGGTGCCGTCGGGCTTCTACATCCGGGGCGAACCCGGCGGCGTGAGGATCGAGGCCGGGGCGGCCTCCGCCGAAGGCAAGGCGCTCCGGCGTTTCAGCATGACGGCCTACACCGGCGGCGCGATGACGCTCGCGGGCTGGCCGCATCCGGTGGTCGTAGACCTTGCGGGCCTCGCGGTCGGCAAGAAGTCGCGGCCCATCCTCATGGACCACGACACGGGCCGCATCGTCGGCCACACCGACGCGGTCTCGACCGACGGCGGCGCGCTCACGGTGGCCGGAGTCATCTCCGGCGTGGGCAGCGCCGCGCAGGAGGTCATCGGCGCGTCGGACAACGGCTTCCCCTGGCAGGCGTCCCTCGGCGCGGCCGTGAAGAAGGTGGTCTTCGTGCCGGAGGGCAAGACCGCGAGCGCCAACGGAAAGGAGTTCGCCGGGCCGGTCTACATGGTCCGCTCGGCGCGGCTCGGGGAAGTGAGCTTCGTGGCGCTCGGCGCGGACGACACGACGAGCGCGAAAGTGGAAGCCGGACGGG
>CAYYEE010000680.1:0-2451 GCA_964470775.1 uncultured Planctomycetota bacterium
CGCCAACGGCGGGATCGCAACGTGTCCCGGAACAGACGCGACATTTTCAACAGGCTGGTAACCGCCGCGCCGCGAAGCGCCGCGTGGGGGTCATCCCACCCTGCGGCCACGGCGGCTTGGCGTTGAACGCTTCGTTTGGGCAAGCCCCCTGCGTGAGGCGGGCCGGCCTTCTGCAGCCGGTGGACACTCACCGGGGGACGCGGAGACGTGGCGCCAAAACCAAAGAATCGCCAAAAGCCGTGAGACAGCGTCATGCGCTACCCGCATAGAATCCTCGCCGCCGTCGTCGTACTTGCGGCCCTGGCCGCCATTGCCCTGGTGCGGCCGCCGCGCCACGCCCCCATCCCCCAAGAGGCCCTGGAGCCCCAGCCCGAAGCCAACGTCCAGAAAGCCGCCGAAGACCTCGCTCGCCAGTCCATCGCCAAGGAAAAAACCCGCGCCGAGGAGCAGATGAAAGCCAGGGAGCGGGAGTTGCGCGCCCAGCGCGCCGCCGAAGCGCGCGGCCTCCTCTTCTTCCAGCACGCCCTGGCCCACTTCCTCGACGGCCACACCGACTCCGCCCAGAGACTCCTGGACAACGAAGCCCTCGCCAGCGTCAAGGTCCTCCAGCCCCTGGCGCGCCTGCTCAGATCGCACATCGCCGAAACCCAGCAAAAAGCCAGCGCCGTCGGCAACCTGGCCTCCCGCGCCGAGCAAGCCCTGGCCGAGGGCCGCGTGGCCCAGGCGCAGGACCTGTTCAAGGCCCTCGCCGTTGACCCTGGCGCCTCGCCAGAGATTCGTCAACAAGCAACCGCCCGGCTGGCCGAGTTGAACCAGCGCCTCCAGCAGGCCGCCCGCGCCGGTTACGACCGCTACGAAGAAGCCACCGCCGCCCTCCGCGCCAACCGCCCAGCCCAGGCTGTCGAAATCCTCGAAGCCCTGGTCGCCAAGCCCGAAGGCCTTGACCCCGAGCTCCTGCGCCGCAGCCAGGAACTCCTGGCCAAAACGCGCCAGCCCGGCCAGGCCGCCCTCATCCTCGCCGAAGCCCAAAGCCTCGCCGCCGAGAAGCGCTTCGCCAGCGCCGCCAAGGCGCTGGAAAGCCTGGCCCCGCTCACCTCTTCGCTCTCGCCCGAACAGCGCCAGGAAGCCGCCGACCTCGCCGGCGCCTGCCGCCGCTACGCCTCCGAGGAGTCTCTGGCCCGGGCCGCCCCGCCGGGCATGGTCCCAGTCCACAGCGGCCCTTTCAGGATGGGCTTCAGCGGACGCGGCGCCCTGGAAAACGAACGCCCCGAACACACTGTCCACCTCCACTTCTTCTACATCGACCGCCACGAAGTCACCTGCCGCGAGTACCGCGAGTTCCTCATCCACATCCGCGACAACAAAAACGCCGCGCAGTATGACCACAAAGACCAGCCCCCCGGCTGGGACCATACCCCCACGTCCAACCGCGCCGAAGACCAGCCCTATGTCTGGAACGGCGTGGAGCACCCGCCTGGGATGGCCGACATGCCTGTCACCCTCGTCGCGTGGTGGGACGCCTACGCCTACGCCAGGTTCCGCGGCAAACGCCTCCCGACCGAAGCCGAAGGCGAAAAGGCCGCCCGCGGCGAAGACGCCCGCCTCTGGCCGTGGGGCAACGCCTTCGAGCCCGGCCGCTGCAACAGCCAGGAGGCTGGCCTGAACCGGCTGGCGCCCGTGGGCGCGTACCCCGCTGGCGCGAGCCCCTGCGGCGCTCTGGATATGAGCGGCAACGCCGCCGAGTGGCGGCAGGACTGGTACAAGCACAATTACTACGAAGAGTCGCCCACGCACAACCCCGGCGGCCCCTTCACCGGACAAGAGCGCGTCGTCCGCGGCGGATCGTTCCGCTCCAACGAAACGCGCGTGCGCACCTACAAACGCTCGTTCTACGACCCCAGCCTGCGTTTCAACGACGTCGGCTTCCGTTGCGCCGCCGACCCGGCCGAATAGGCCCGCCGCCGCCGCTCTTCACGCCCTGGCGTGAGCCTGCCGTGCGCCGGCGCCGCTGTCTCTTCGCCTTTGCCGTTCTCTTCGCGTCTTCGCGCCTTTGCGTGAGACTGCCGCGGTCCGTGTTGTCCCTTTTCTCACATGGAGTCCCCCGTGAAAGTCATCCTCGGCTCCGTCGTCAAAGGGTTCAAGCTCAAACAAGCCCTCGCCGCGCATCTCAAGGCCCAAGGCCACGAAATCTTGGACGTCGGCTGCCACGACACCACCCGTTACGTGAAGTTCACCAGCATCGGCCAGCGCGTGGCCCACGCCCTGCAGACCGGCGCCGCCCCCCTCGCCATCAACTGCTGTGGCAGCGGCGCCGGCGCCGCCGTGGCCGCCGGCAAGCACAAGGGCGTCATCGCCGTCGCGTGCGAATCCGTGGCCACCGCCCGCCTGCTCCGCGTCGTCATGGACGGCAACTGCCTGTGCATGGGCGAATCCGTCGTCACGCCCGAACTC
>CAYYEE010000681.1:0-2443 GCA_964470775.1 uncultured Planctomycetota bacterium
GGACGCGATGATCTGCGGCGAGGCGAAGGTGATGGGGTTGCGGGTGATGCTGGGCGTCATGGAGCCGAACTTCATGATGGCGAGCATGGGCTCCGTGGTGGGCGAGAAGGTGACGCGGTGCCTGGAAGCCGGGGCGGAGCGGAAGCTGCCGACGGTGATCATCTGCGCTTCGGGCGGGGCGCGCATGCAGGAGGGCGTGCTGAGCCTGATGCAGATGGCGAAGACGAGCGCGGCGGTGGCGCGGCTGCATGACGCGGGGGGGCTGTACATCTCGGTGCTGACCAACCCGACGACCGCGGGGGTGATGGCGTCGTTTGCGTCGCTGGGCGACTTCGTCATCGCGGAGCCCAAGGCGCTGGTGGGCTTTACCGGGCCGCGTGTGATCAAGGAGACCATCCGGGCGGAGCTGCCCGAGGGTTTCCAGACGTCGGAGTTCTGCCTGGAGCACGGTTTTGTGGACCGGGTTGCGGCGCGCGACAGGTTGCGCGAGGAAGTGGCGACGCTGATTGAGCTGTGCACGGGCAAGGAGCGGGGCGAGGAGTGGAAAAGGCCAGGTTGAGCGTGTGGGCCCAGCCCGGCGCCAGCCGCGACCGGATCGCGGGGCTGCATGGCGGCCGGCTGAAGGTGGCGGTGAGCGCGCCGCCGGAGAAGGGCCGCGCCAACAAGGCGGTGGAAGCGGTGATCGCCGGGGCGCTGGGGGTGCGCAAGACGGCGGTGAAGGTCGTGACGGGCGAAACGAGCCGCGAGAAGACCGTGGAGGTGGAGGGGGTGGACGAGGCGCGGGCGCGGACGCTGCTGGGCTTGCCGCCGGCGGGCGAGGCGGGGCGGGCGCGCTGAGACGGCGGGACCGACGGCAGCGACGGGATCGGGGGGAGGCGCGGAGGACGGCGGCGGCCGAGGACGAACGGCGCAGGCGGGCTGGGCCGAAAGGAGTGGACCATGGTGAAGGTGGGGATCATCGGCGGGTCGGGGCTGGACGATGCGAAGATTCTGGAAGGGGCGCGCGAGATTGTGGTGACGACGTCGTGCGGCAGGCCGAACTCGCCGCTGACGATGGGGGCGATCGAGGGGCGGGAGGTGGTGATCCTGGCGAGGCACGGACGGGGCCACGTCTATCCGCCGACCGAGGTGAATTACCGGGCGAATGTGCTGGCGCTGAAGGACCAGGGCTGCACGCACGTGCTGGCTACGACGGCGTGCGGTTCGCTGCGCGAGGAGATTCGGCGGGGCGATTTTGTGGTGCTGGATCAGTTCATTGATTTCACGCGGCGGCGGCCGCTTTCGCTTTTTGAGCGGTTCGAGTTCGGCGCGGAGAACGCGAAGCACACGGCCATGGCGGACCCTTTTGATGAAGGGCTGCGGCAGGCGCTCATCGGCGCGGCCAAGGAGTTGGGGTTGCGCTTTCACGAGCGGGGCACGGTGATCACCATCGAAGGGTCGCGTTTCTCGACGCGGGCGGAGTCGCGGATGTTCCGCATGTGGGGCGCGGACGTGATCAATATGTCCGTGGCGCCCGAGGCGATCTTCGCGAACGAGGCGGGGCTGCCCTACGCGGCGGTGGCCATGGCGACGGATTACGACAGTTGGAAGACGGACGAGCCGCCCGCGGATTGGGGCTTGATCCTGGAGGTCTTTAACCAGAACGTCGAGAACGTGAAGAAGCTGCTCCTGAAGACCCTGCCGCGCGTGGGGGCTTGAGGGGCGCGGGAGAGAATGCGGTGACCAGCACGCTGTCCCTCCGGATTCAGGCCGCGGCGAACGTGATCCGGAACCGGTCGAAGTTCCAGCCGGAAGTGGCGATCATCCTGGGCACGGGTCTGAGCGGATTGGTCGGCGAGGTCCGCAAGCCCACCGTCATTCCCTATGCGGAGATTCCGGAGTTTCCGCAGTGCACGGTGATGAGCCATTGCGGCGAGCTGGTGATGGGGAAGCTGGAAGGCCGCAAGGTGGCGGCAATGTCGGGCCGGTTCCACTTCTACGAGGGGTGGAGCATGGAGGACCTGACGCTGCCGGTGCGGGTGATGCGGGCGCTGGGGGCGCAGACGCTGATCGTGTCGGGCGCGTCGGGGTGCATGAGCCCGCAGTTCCAGCTCGGCGACATCGTTCTCATTGAAGACCACATCAACCTGATGGGCACGAATCCGCTTATTGGGCCGAACGACGACAACCTGGGGCCGCGCTATCCGGACATGAGCTGTCCCTATGACCGGGAGCTGTTGAAGATGGCGCAGGAAGCCGCTTCCGAGGCGGGCGTGAGGGCGCGTCCGGGCGTGTATGCGGCCATGACGGGCCCAAGCCTGGAGACACCGGCGGAATACCGCTTTCTGCGGATCATCGGCGCGGACGTGGTGGGCATGTCCATCCTGTCGGAGGTGATCGTGGCCATTCACGCGGGGATGCGCGTGCTAGGTCTGGCCGTGGTGACCGACATGTGCCTGCCTGA
>CAYYEE010000682.1:0-2438 GCA_964470775.1 uncultured Planctomycetota bacterium
TTGATAAAAACGGCCGCGGAATCCACGCGCGCGGCGAACGTCCGGGCCCGCTCCAGGTCGCGCGTGATGATGGCGTCGGAGTGCTTGGAGCCGTGGCGGGCGATGTGCTTCACCGCTTCGTCCAAGCCGGAGACGACCTTGACGTTCAGCACGAGGTCGTTGTACTCCACGTCGAAATCGGCCTCGGTGACAGCCTCAGCCCAGGGCACGAGCGCGCGCGTCTTGGCGCAGCCTTTGATGCGGCATCCGGCGTCCTTGAGGCCCTGGGCCATCCTGGGCAGGAAGGCGGCGGCCTCGGCCTCGTGCACCAGCAGACACTCCATGGCGTTGCACACGGCGGGGTACTGAACCTTGGCGTTGAGGCTGACCTTGACGGCCAGGTCCAGGTCGGCGCCCTGGTCCACGTAGGTGTGGCACACGCCCTTGTAGTGCTTGATGACGGGGACGCGGGCCTTTTCGACCACGGCGCGGATGAGGCCTTCGCCGCCGCGGGGGATGATGAGGTCCACGCGGCCTTCGGCCTGGCACAGCAGGTCCACGGCGGCGCGGTCGGGGGTGTTGATGATCTGGATGGCGGCTTCGGGCAGGCCGGCGGCCTCGAGGCCTTGGGCCAGGGCGGCGTGGATGGCCAGGTTGCTGCGCAGCGCTTCCTTGCCGCCGCGCAGGACGCAGGCGTTGCCGCTCTTGAGGCACAGGCCGGCCGCGTCGGCGGTGACGTTGGGCCGCGACTCGTAGATCATGCAGATGACGCCGATGGGCACGCGGACCTTTTCGATGCGCAGGCCGTTGGGCCGGACCCACCCGCCTATGACCTCGCCCACGGGGTCCACTAGGGCGGCCACTTCGCGCAGGCCCTGCGCCATAGCGGCCAGGCGCTTATCCGTCACGCGCAAGCGGTCCACCATGGCCTTGGCCAGGCCGGCGGCTTCGGCGGCTTTCACGTCGTCGGCGTTGGCGGACTTGATGGCGTCGGCCGAAGCCAGCAAGCGGTCCGCCATGGCCAGCAGCGCCGCGTTCTTGGCGGCCGAGGACGCCTGCGCCAGGTCCACGGACGCCTCGCGCGCCGCGTTCAGAACACCCTCAATGTACGCCGCAATCTCCATCGTCCGCCCTTCCACATCCCTTGAGCAACGACGAAAACACGCATTATCTCATTATAAAACCGCATGGCGGCGCTCACAAGCGCTAGATTCGAGCCCTTTGACGCGGCGCGCGGGCCGGCCCTTCGCGGCCGGCGTCGAACGTGGACGGGCGCTCCGCTGGACCGGAAGACCCTGGCGGCGCAGACGCCCCCCCACTCAAGCTGTTGCGCCCCTGGGCCGGGCTTGATACACTGGCGCTTTTGTGTGGCCGGGCGGCGGCGGTTCGCCGGCGCGCGATGGCCGCGCAGATGTCCACGAGGATATCGTTCGTCGTGATTGACCTGCACACGCATACCTTTTTGTCCGACGGCGTGCTGCTGCCGGAGGAGCTGGTCCGGCGCTGCGAAGTGGCCGGGTACCGCGGCGTGGTGATCGCGGACCACGTGGGCCTGAGCAACGTGGAGGCCGTGGTGGCGGCGGCGGCGCGGCTGGCGGAGAGCATGAAGGGCGTGTCGCGGGCGCGCGTGGTGGCGGGCGCGGAGCTGACGCACGTGCCGCCGCGGCTGGCCCAGGCCACGGCCGAGGCGGCGCGCAAAGCGGGCGCGCGGATCGTGGTGGGCCACGGCGAGACGCTGGCCGAGCCCGTGGCGCCGGGCAGCAACCGGGCGTATATCGAGGCGGGGGTGGACCTGCTGGCCCATCCGGGGTTGATCAGCCTGGAAGACGCGCGCCTGGCCGCGGAGCGCGGGGTGTGTCTGGAGATTTCGACCCGGCGCGGCCACTGCTACGCCAACGGACACGTGGTTCGGATGAGCCGAGAGACCGGGGCGAAGGTGGCGCTTTGCACGGACAGCCACCACTATGAGGACCTTGTGAGCCGCGAGAAGGCGGCGCTGATCGCGCGGGGCGCCGGCATGACGGAGCCGGAGATCGCCCAGATGTTCCTTTGCGCTGAAGAGGTTTTTCTCCGGGGAGAGCAACGTTGAAGACCGAACGCCGGCATGAGCTGAAAGAAGACCAGGTGGCCAGCCATCTGGTGCGGCTGTGGGAATGGATTCTGCGGCACCGCGTGAAGGTGGCGGCGGTGGTGGCGGGGCTGGCCGTGGCGGCGGCGGCCATCGGGTGGTCGTCGGCGGCGATGGCGGCGGCGCGCAACGAGGCGGCCTACCGCCTGGCGCAGCTGGAGAAGAGCGTGGGGAACCTGGAGATGGCGCGTGGCCGGGGCGACGCCAAGGCCGCGGAGTTGAGCCAGGCGGCGCTGGCCGAGGCGCGGCAGCTGGCGGCGGACGAGTCGGGCGCGGTGGGCGCGCGGGCGCTGCTGTGCGCGGGCCGGCTGTTGTATGACGACAAGAAGTA
>CAYYEE010000683.1:0-2433 GCA_964470775.1 uncultured Planctomycetota bacterium
ATGACCACGGCGACGTTCTTGGCGCTGAGCTGGTCCGGGGAGATGTTGACGTTCTGCTTGCCGAGAACGTTGGACAGGAGCTGACGGCTGAACTTGGTGTCGTCTCCCGTGCCATTGAGACCCACGACAATGCCGATGCCGTAGAGCTGGTTGGAGCGGACAGAGCTGACCCGGGCAAGGTCTTTGATGCGGACGCTGAGCTCGGCGTGAGCGGCGCCAGAGGCCAAGGCGGCCAGGGCCGCGGCCAGGATGGCGGGCAGGGTTCGGGGGTTCATCGTCAATCCTCCGGGGAGTCGTCTTGGGGAGCGCGCAGGACGGGTGAACGGCCGCGCGGCTGGCGCGCCAGGGGGAACAAGGGTCAGAAGGGCCAGATGATGTCGAGAGCGCGGGTGAACCAGCCGCGCTTGCTTGTGTCGTTGACGGCGCCTTCGGTTTCGACCACGATCTTGGCGTCGGCGAGCAGGGTGGAGAGCACGGTGTTTTCGGACGTGATGTCCTTGGGCCGGACGACGCCGGCGACGCGGGTGGTCTGCTTGTCGCGGCCGGTGTCGTTGACGCGGGAGCCTTCGATCACCATGTCGCCGTTGGGCAGCACCTGCACGACGCGGCAGGTGACCTGGTTGTTGATGGCGCTGCTCTGCGCGTATTCGCCTTCTCCATTGAAGGAGCGCGTGCCCGAGGCGCTCAGGTCCACGGGGTTCTTCTTGACCAGGTCGTCAACGCTGAAGATGTGGGCTTGGTCCACTTTGGCGGTGAGGCTGGCGGTTTTGTCGAGCTTCAACGAGGCGGAGTTGGCCACGCTTTGCGATTCCTGGACAATCACGGTGACGACGTCGCCCAGGCGGCTGGCTTTGTCGTCGGCCACGAGCGAAACGGCCTTGGCGTCGTTGAGGGGGAAGAGCGACTCGGCGCGGGCGGCGGCGGCGAGGCAGGCGAAGGCGGCGGCGAGGATGAGGGCGCGGTTCATGGCGGTCTCCTGAAGGCTGAGCCTTGGGCTGGATTAGAGGTCGAGGACGACGCCGCCGGGGCCGGTGACCTGGGCTTTGACGACTTTGCCCGTGGCGATGACGCGCACGTCGACCGTTTCGTTCATGCGGCCGTCGGTGAGCGCCAGGCCGGAGCTGGCAATGCGCAGGGCGCCTTTCTCGATGATGATGGTGACGGGGGTGTTGCGGGGGATGACGATGGGCTCGGCCACGGCGCGGGGACCGATGGGCTGGCCTTGGCGGATGGTGAGCTTGGCCTGCTTGCCGATGACGTCGGACAGGTCGGAGAACGCCTGGGGCGCGGCGGCCACGCCGTGAATCTGTTCGGTCTTGAGCTCGACGTCGCCGGCGGTGAGGACCTCGCCGCGGGCGATCTGCCGGGTGGCCACGACACTCTGGCGGACTTCCACCCGGCGGAAGGCGACGGGAACGGTTGCGCGCGTGTCGCCGTCGACGCCGATGCGGACAAAGACGCGGGCGATGGAGGAAGTGTCGCCCAGGGGCACGGGGGCGGGGGCGAGTTCGGGGGGCGTGGCGCCCGCGGCCACCAGCCGGTCCTCGGGCATGGCCACCGGTTCCCAGGCGTGGCCGGGACGCTCGGCGCCCAAGGTGGAGACTAGGTAAGCGCGCGCGGTGTTGATGATCTGCATGGCCGTGACTTTGGCCACCTGCACCGTGAGGCAGCATTCCTCCGCGCCTTCGAGGCGCACGTCGGAGGCGCGGAAGCCGGCGGCGGCGAGGCGCTCGGCCACGAGGTCGCGGGTGACGAGGCGCTTGAGCCCGACGGCCGGGGCGGCGGTGATGGCGACGGACAGCAGGCGGGATGCCGTGTCCTGCGAGGCGTTTTCGACCGTGGCGAGGCGGCCGAGGGTGACTTCGCCGGAGGGCGTCTGGGCCGAGGTCCGCAGCCGGATGACGGCCGGGCCGGCCATGCTGGCCCAGGCCAGCGCCGGGGCCACCGCCAGGATCGCCGTGATGATTGTCATGCGAGCGCGCATGGGAGTCTCCTTCAAGCCGGCTTAGCCAACGATCTGGTTCGTGTTGCGGAGCATGTCGTCGCTGACGCGGATGGCGCGGGTGCTGATTTCGTAGGCGCGCTGGGCGGTGATGAGGCTGACCAGTTCGCTGACGACTTCGACGTTGGAGCGTTCGAGGTAGCCGTTGCGGATTTCGCCCATGCCGTCTTGGCCGGGGGTGTGCTGCGAGGGCGCGCCCGAGGCGGCGGTCTCCTCGAACAGGTTGTTGCCAATGGCCTTGAGTCCGGCCGGGTTGGGGAAGTTGGAGAGCTGGATTTCGCCGACTTGCGAGGAGGCGGTGGAACCCGGGCGTGTGACGTAGACCTTGCCGTCGGTGGAGATGGTGATGGTTTTGGCGTCGCTGGGGATGGTGATGCTGGAGGCGAGGGGCTTGCCGTCGACGGTGACGAGCCTGCGGTTGGCGTCCATGT
>CAYYEE010000684.1:0-2433 GCA_964470775.1 uncultured Planctomycetota bacterium
TGCCTTTGTGGGGGGAGGCGAGTTTGCTGTCGGGCAGGACGACGACTGTTGTGCCGTCGAGGCGGTTGAAGTCCCAGCCTGGGGCGACGCAGCCGCTGTCGGCGAGGGTGACGGGGTCGCCGCCGCTGAGGATTTCGAGGAAGCCGTTGCTGAGGTAGCGGCCGTAGCGGTTGTTGGCGGCGTAGGTTTCGCCGTGGAGGACGTACTTGCTGTAGCCTTTGACGGTGGCGAGCCAGGCGCCGCGGCGGTGGGCGAGGAGGCCGGCGTAGGGGAGGGAGAGGCAGCCGGAGGGGTCGGGTTCTGGGGTGATGGCCGCGTTCTTCCACGGTTGCTCGGTGGATTGGTCTGGGGCGAGGCGGAGATAGGCGGCGGCGAGTTCGGGGTCGAGAGGCTGGCTGCCGTCGGGCGAGCCGCATTGGGCGAGGAGGGCAAGGGTTTGGGGGCGGAAGCGTTGGTTGGTGAAGGGGTGGCGTCCGCAGAGGGAGAGGGGGAGGTCGAGGCGGTTGCAGTAGAAGCGCATGGCAAGGGCGGCTTGTTTGAGCCGGGCTAGGGCGTCGGGGGTGAGGCGGAAAGGGGTTGGGCTGAGGGCTTGGGCGACGCTGGCGGTGACGGCGAGTCCGCCTTCGGCATAGCCGAAATAGGCCATGCCGTGATGAAAGGCGGAGCCGTCGGGCTTGAAGCCGTTGCGGCTTTGGCAGACGATATCCTTGGAGAGGCGGCGTGTGAAGGCGCGGAGGGCGCGGACCTGGAGGGGCTCGCTGGGCTGCATGAGGGCGCCGTAGAGCTGGAAGCGGGCGCCGATGCGGAAGTGGTCCATGTCGGGGGCGATGGTTGTGTCGTCGAAGATATTGGAGAAGCCGTAGCAGTAGTCGAAGTAGTCGGCGGCGCGGGCGAGGCGGTTGTGTCGGGCGAGGACGTCGCGCATGAGAAAGGTGGCTTGGGCGAGGGGGCGGCCGGCGTACCCGTTCCAGGCAAAGCCGGAGCCAGGGGCCATGCCTTGGTCGTGGAGGTGGTCGGCGAGGAGGATGTACCAGGCCTCCATCTGCTGGCGGCGGGCGGGGTCGGTGTCGCGGCGCCAGCGCGTGGCGATGTCGAGCATGGCGCCGGTGACGGCGTCGGGTGGGTGGACGCCTGGGACGCCGGCGTAGAAGTCGAGGCGGGCGGAATGGACGACGGGGTAGCCGCGCGTGCCGTGTTCGGCGCGGGTGATGGCGAGGGCTTCGACTTGCTGGCGGAGCTTGTCGAAGCCGGCGGGGTCCGTTTCGCCGGCGGGTTCGGGTTCGAAGGCGGCGGGGATGGAGCGGAGGGCATCGCGTTCCTGGGGGGTGATCGTGTCCGGCAGGGGGAAGAGCGCGGGGCCGGGCTGGGGCGGTTTCCACTCGGCGCTGGTGGGGAGGTATTGCTCGCGGTAGTCCATGAGGCCGTTGTAGACCACGAGGTCGATGAAGACGCGGCCCTGGCCGGTTTTTGGGGCGAGGAGGCGGATGTGGTCTGTGCGGGGGGAGACTTTGCCCTGGAACTGGGACTGCCAGGTGTAGCGGAGGTGGGCGCGGCGCCAGCCGGTGAAGTTGAGGGGGAAGCGGAAGGAGGCGGGGGGCTTGGCGGCTTCGCGGAACTCGAAGGTGATTTCGCCGGGGGCGGGTTGTTCGAGATAGAGCCAGACGCCGAAGGTGGCTTTGGCGTAGGAGCCGCCATATCCGCCCTGACGGAAGATGTCGCCAAGGGTCTGGCGGACGGCGATGGAGTCGCCGGCGCGCCAGTCCCACTGGAGGGAGAAGCGGCCGGCTTTGGCGTGGCGGTCGCTGACGGAGAGGGCGCCGGGACGGGAGGGGCGCCAGGAGGCGGGGACGCCTGATTCGAAGGAGTCGTAGAGGGGTTGCTGGGCCGCGAGGGCGAGGGTGGCGGCGAGGACGGAGGCGAGGGCGTAGAGGGGGATTGTTCTTGGCATGGTCAGGCGGTGATGGGGGGGAGGGCGGCGAGGACGTCGCGGTCGGCGTCGGGGGCGGGTCCGGCGCTGCGGCGGAGGACGAAGACGGCGTCGAGGGCGACCTTTTCGTGGACGCGGGGGGAGGCCATGCGCTTGAGGAGGAGTTCGGCGGCTCTGGCGCCGAGGTCGGTCCAGGGCTCGCGGAAGGTGGTGAGAAAGTCGCGGCCTTCGGGCCAGGTCATGTCGTCGTAGCCGATGACGGAGAGGTCGCGGCCGATGGCGAGACCGGCTTCGGCCGCGGCGGCGCAGACGGCTTGGGCCTGGTAGTCGCGGCCGGCGACGATGGCGGTGGGTGGGTCCTTGAGGTTGAGGAGGGCGCGTGCGCGGAAGTAGTGGGCGAGAACGTCGCCGGAGCGGGGCGCTTCGGCGATGTACTCGGGCCTGGGCTCGATGCCGTGGAGGGCAAGGGCGGAGAGGAAGGCTTGCTTGGCCTGGGGGTAGAAGTA
>CAYYEE010000685.1:0-2425 GCA_964470775.1 uncultured Planctomycetota bacterium
CGCAACGGCCGCCACAAGAACGACCACCCCGTGGTCGTCACCTTGGGCCAGGTGGACGCCAACTACCTCGACGCCGCCGGCGCCGGCAGCGAGACCGGCGACCAGGCCGCTACCCGGGCGCCCCTCACCCTGGTCAGCGACCCCATGACCGTGCTGCGCGCCGGCCGCGCCTCGCTGCTGGCCGGCTTCCTCAGCCAGCTCGAACACCTCTCCTTCATCGCCGTCGCCATGACCCCGGACCGCCGGGACCTGGACAGTCTGGCCGCGGTCGCCGAGTTCGATGGCTGCCTGCTGCCGCCCGGCGCCCGCCGCGAGACCAGCTGGCTCGTCCTCGACGCCGGCCCCGACCCCTTCGCCGCCATCAACCGCTACACCCAAAGCGTCGCCGACCACCACGGCCTGGCGCCCCTGCCGCCCCCCAAAAACGTCTACTGCACATGGTACTTCTACGCCCACGACGACCTCTCGCCGCGGACGCTGGACGACGAACTCTCCTGGTTCCAGAGGCGGCGCTGGCCCATCAACACCTTCCAGATGGACGACGGCTGGCAGATCCGGTGGGGCGACTGGCGGACCAAGCCCGAGTGGGGCGCCCAGGACATCGCCGCCATCGCCGAACGCATCCGCTCTCTCGGCTATGAACCGGGCATCTGGACCTGCCCCTTCATCGCCGACCTCCAGTCCGAACTCACCCGCCACCATCCCGGCTGGATTCTCAAAGACACCGCCGGCAAGCCCGTCATCTTCGTCATGGGCGGCGTGGACAACTACACCCTCGACACCACCCACCCCCAAGTCCTCGCCTGGCTCAAGGACCTCTTCGCGGGACTGCGCCGCCAGGGCTACACCTATCACAAGTTCGACTTCATGCGCGCCGTGGCCCAGGCATCCAGGTCGGTCCTCAACGCCGAGCTGGGCGCCGGCTCCGGCCCCCAGGGCGCCAACCCCGCGTTCCACGACCCCACCGCCACGCGCGCCCAAGCCTTTCGCCGCGGCCTGGCCGCCATCCACGACGCCCTGGGCGACGGCGCCTATCTCCTGGTCTGCGGCGGCCTCTACCTGCCCGCCATCGGCCTGGCCGACGCCCAGCGCTCCGGCTCCGACGTGCGCTCGCGGTGGACCCAGCCCCGCGCCGACACGCGCGTCCGCCAGAATCTGCTGCGGTGGTGGATGAACCGCCTCTGGCGCCAAGACCCGGACGCCATGATGGTCCGCCGCCGCGAAAAGCCCTTCCGCGAGAACACCATCAGCCTGGGCCTGTTCACCGACGAAGAAGCCCGCACGCTCACGGTCAACCAGTATCTCGGCGGCGGCCTGGTGTGCTTCACCGAGCGCATGAGCGAGCTCGACTCGGACCGCGCCGCGCTCTACAGGCTGTGCATCCCAAGCCTTGGCGTCGAGTCCGTACCCGCCGACCTCTTCGTCCCTGGCCGCATCCCCTCGGTCCACACCACGCCCGTCCCCTCGCCCGCGCCCGGCCTGCCCTCGTGGCTCACGGTCGCCGTCATCAACTGGCTCGACGACTCCCATACCTTCAACCTGCGCCTGGACAAAGACAGCCTGGCCGTGGCGCCCCCGCCGGCGCCGTTCTATCTGGTATGGGAGTACTTCGAAGAGCGGCTGATGGGCGTGTTCCAGCCAGGCCAGCCCTTGCCGCCCCTGACCGTGCCCGCGCACGGCGCCCGCGTCCTGCGCGTTACGCCCTGGGATGGCGCGACGATTGCCCTGGCCGGCGCCAACCGCCACCTCTCCATGGGCGGTGTCGAGATCGCGCGTTGGACCCCCACGCCCGGCGGCGTAGACGTGGATGTCGCCTCGCCCTGGCCAGGCGAGTTCAACCTGTGGTTCGCCCTGCCCGGCCAGCCCCAGCCGCGCATCGTCCAACGCCCTGCCTCCAACGGCCAACGTCTCCACTTACAAGTCTGACGCGCCGGACAAGCCCGACCTGTCCGACCTTCCGCCTCCGCGGAAAATTTTCCAGAAATTTCTCTTGACATATGAGATCGCCGCTTAGTATATTTGTAGGACTTTGTGATTTTTCTGTTGCGCCCCCCGATGTCTACTACTGTGGTGTCCTATTGCCTGTGGCTGAAAGGGCCTTACCATGTCGGAAGAAGCCAAGATGATGATGGGCCGCATGGCCCCCCTGCGCAAGATGCGCAAAATCGAGCGCCTCGCCCTCATTAAAGAGCGCTATCGCGCCCTGATCATCGATCCTCGCCGCCAGCTCGAAATGGAACTCGACCGCGGCTACGAGGACGACCACGCTGAATCTGAGCACGAGTTTGACGCCGATCTCGAAGGCGTGCTCATGGACAGCGTTGACGACGACGACGCCTGAGCAGGCTCTGTCTCTCGGCGCGACGCCGGACCGCCTGTCCCCGGGGCAACGCCGCGCCGACCCGCTGGCCGTCCAAGCCAGCTC
>CAYYEE010000686.1:0-2423 GCA_964470775.1 uncultured Planctomycetota bacterium
CGTACGGCGAACGACGAACGAATGCGGGCGGGACGCCTGCGTTCCGGCGGAGGCAGTGACGATGGATAGACGTGCGACGTGTCCGACATGCCGGACGCGTCAGACGCGGCGGGGCGGGCTCACGCGCCGGTGAGGGCGGGGGCGGCTGGGATGACGCGGGCGCCGGGGGGCGCGGGGGCTTCGAGTCCGGTGGCCGCGTCCACGGTCTTGGCGCCGGCGCGGACAAAGCTGGCTTGGGGCGTGAAGAGCAGGGCAAGGTCCTGCTTGTCCAGCGCGGGGACGGCGGGGGCGAGGGCGAGGAGGCAGAGGATGAGGAGGGCGCGCTCGCGGTGGCCGGCGGCGCCGAAGACGAGGGCTTCGTCGGGCAAGGCGATGCGCTCGATGTCGCCGAAGAGGGGCTGGGAGCGTGGGATGGCGCGGGCGGCGGCGCAGGCGCTGGCCAGGCTGTCGACGCGGGCGGCGGCCTGGCGGACGCGGAGGCCGCGCCGTCCGGCGCGGATGTAGGCTTCGGGGGCTTCGACGTCCAGCCGGCGGGCGGTGTAGGGGGCCAGGGCGCAGACGGAGCTGGGGTGGCTTTGGGCGAGGCTGTCGATGGCTTGGCGGACCTGCTCCGGGTTTGTCATGGCGGCCAGGTCCAGGGGCGGCGGGGCGGACGAGGGCTCGCAGGCGGTGGGGCGCTGGGAGGCGACGGCAAGGCCGGGCGGCTCGACGATGAGGAACCGGCGCACGGCGTCGTAGTAGCGGGCGAGTTCTTGTTCGGGGATGGAGGAGCGGCGCTGGGCGTAGAGATGGACGCCGCTCCAGGCGATGGTTCTGTCGAGCACGGCGGCGTGGAGGTCGAGAGCGTCTCGAATGCCCTGTTCTCCGCGGACCTGGGCCTGGGCGGCCCACGTGGCGGGCGTGAAGAAGTCGCGTTTGCCGCTGAACCAGAATCCGCCGGAGGGGTGGAGGACGAAGGTGGTGTAGTGGTGGGGCGATCCGAGAAGGATGATGTCCTGGATGGGGATGGGGCCGAGGAGGCAGGCGAGGCTGGCGGAGAGGGTGGCGACGTCGGCGCACGAGACGAGGCCCAGGCTTTGATGGCCTTTGAGAGACTTGGGGTAGGCCTCGCTGAGGTCGAGGGTGGCGTATTCATATTCGGGGAAATGGCCGGTTTCGGCCATGTTGACGAGTTCGTCTGCGCCGGCCTCGTGGCCAAGGGCTTTGCTGAACTCCATGGCGGCCATGATGAGGCTGATGGGATAGTCCACGGCTTCGCCGCCAAGGCGGCGGCGTTCTTCGGACAGGTCGTCGAGGCCCCAGACGCTGGCGACTTCCATGGCGGTGGAGTGTCTGAGCCTTTTGTCAATGAAGTCGTGGATGGCAAGCATGGCGGCGCCGGTGGAGGGGCTGGGGCCCATGCGCTCGCGGATCCTGCCGGCGAGTTCCCACGTCTTGGGCGACATGAGGTTGGCGAGGATGATGGAGTAGAGGAGCTCTGGCCTGGCGGCGGCGTCGAGGAGGGTGGGGCGGGCGGCCTGGGCGAGGAGCTCGATGCGGTCGGCGGACGGGGGCATGGGGCAGGGCCTTGGGGGCTAGGGATCGAGCGCGGGGCTTTTGGACGCGGGCTGCCGTGGCGGGGCGCCGGGTCCGGTGAGGGCGGCGCAGACCATGGCGGCGGCGCACAGCGCGCCGGCCAGGGCGAAGACGTGGCGGAACGAGGCGGCCAGGGCCTTGGGGTCGGCGGCGTGGGTCATGAGGACGCCGCCCCCGGCGCCGGAGGCTTGCGAGAGCAGGGTTTCAAAGATGGCGACGCCGAGGAGTTGGGCGATGCTCTTGACCGCGGAGAAGAGGCCGGAGGTGGCGCCTTCTTGGCCGGCGTTGACGTGGCGCAGGACCAGGACCATGGCGGCGCTGGTGAAGAGGCCGTTGCCCAGGCCGATGAGAACCATCCAAGCGGCGGCGTGAAGGGGCGGCGTGGAGGGCGCGACGGTGGTCATGCCGGCCAGGCCGGGGAGCATGGCGGCCAGTCCGCCGGCGCAGACCGCGCGCGCGGATACGGCGTCGGCCAGGCGCCCGCCCAGCACGGTGAAGACGCCCACGGCGCCGGCGTAGGCCATGACAAGATAGCCGGCCGGCTCGGGCTTCAGGCTCAGGACGCATTGGGCGTGGAACGGGATGAGGAGGCTGAGCCCGCCGAAGACGATGAGCCAGAGCATGGTGGCGGCGAGGCCGAAGCCGGTGGCGCGGCCGCGGAGCATGGCCAGGTCGATGACGGGCGACGGGGCGCGGAGCTCGCGCCGGATGAAGAGGGCCATGAACACGGCCGCGGCGGCGAAGCAGGCCACGATGGGGGTGGAGAGCCAGCCGGCTTCCTGGCCCAAGTTGAGGGCGGAGATCAGAGGCAGGAGAACGAACAGGCCGGCCAGGGCGCCGGGCCAGTC
>CAYYEE010000687.1:0-2422 GCA_964470775.1 uncultured Planctomycetota bacterium
CTCTTTTTGGCCGAGTGCATGAAACGCGCGGAGAGGCTGATGGCCCTGGCCGGGGCCGGGCCGGCGCGTCCCCCGCGCGCGTCCCTCCGCGATACCGCTGCTTCAGGAGATCCTCCATGCCCCTAACGCCTGCCATCTGCACGTCCATTGACTACTCCATCGCCTTTGACCCCATGATGCGCATGATCCGCGACGCCGGGTTCACGGCGGTGGGCATCGGCGGACGCATAAGCCACGTGGGTTATGAGACGCCCGAAGGCGCGGAGCGGATCCGAACGCTGCTGGAGAAGCTGGGCGTCTCGGCGGTGTCGGTCCACGCGCCGTTCCCCGAGGGCGACCAGCTCTGCTCGCTGGACGAGGCGAAGCGGGCGGAGTCGGTGCGCTTGTGCAAGACGGCCGTGGACGCGGCGCGGGTTCTGGACGCGGGCAACGTGGTGGTCCACCTGGCCCGGCCGCTGCCCGATCCGGCCGAGCAGGAGCGCGCCCTGGCCAAAGGGTTCGAGAGCGTGCGCGCGCTGGCCGATTACGCGGCCGAGAGAGGCGTGCTGCTGGCGCTGGAGAACGGCATGGGGACGTACAACCAGACGCTGTTCCGGTTCATGGACGCGTTCGCGGCCGAGCCGGTGGTGTTCTGCTACGACTCGGGGCACGAGAACGTGGACCGGAGCGGGACGCGCGTCATCGAGAAGTACGGGGCGCGGCTGCGCATCGTGCACCTGCACGACAACACCGGCAGCGACATCCACGCGCTGCCCTTTGAGGGCGACACGGACTGGCCGCGGTTGATGGGGGTTCTGGGCGCTTTGGGCTACGCCAACGCCGCGCTGCTGGAATGCTGCACACGGGACTCGCAGTTCAAGGAGATGGCGGCGTTTCTGGCCGAGGCGATGAAGCGCGCGCAGAGGCTGATTGCGCTGGCGAAGGGGTGACGCCGCGCCCTCCCCATCCGCCCCATGATTCTCATGCTTCCCATGCGCCAGGTCCGCGCCCCCGGCGCGCCCCTCACCGCCCCGCCGGCTGCCCCAGCACGTAAAGCGCGACGGCCGCCGTCATGAGCGCGGCGGCCACGGCCCTGCGCCAGAGCACGCTGGCGCCATGGCGCTGCTCCAGCGCCACGAAGCCCCACCGCGCGATCATGGCGCCCATGAGGATGGAGATGAGCCCGCGCGAGGATTGCACGATGTTGCCAAACACCACGCCGATGAGCTTGAACGTGGCGAAGAGGAACACCATGGCCAGGATCCACGCCACGGCCACCGGGGCGGCGCGGAGCCATGCGGACCCCGAGAGGCCCCGCGCGCGGAGCAGCAAGGCGGCGCCCAGCGCGCCGGTGGCCACGTAGCACATGCAGCACGAGAGCAGCGTGGCCCGCAGGCGCCCCACCGAGTCCAGCGCGTCCACCAGCCAGCGGATGTTGAGGTCCGACATGGAGTAGCCCAGGCAGCAGACCAGCACGCCCAGCGCGGCCCGGCCCGGCAGCGCGCCGCCGGACCAGTTGAGCGCGAACGCGGCGGCCACGCTCAGCGCCACGGCCACCCACTGGAGCGGGGCCACGGTCTGGCGCAGGCACAGACACGAGATGAGGGCCAGGACCAGAATCTTGAGCCCCAGAAGCGGCGAGATGCGGGAAGCCTCGGTCCAGCGCAGCGTGGCGAACATGGCGCCCTGGCCCACGAGATAGAAGAACACCGCGCCGGCGAGGGGGCGCCAGTAGACGCTGGCCGAAGGCGCGCCGCCAGAGGCCACGAACGGCAGCGCCGCCAAGGCCACGATGCCCATCTCCACGTGGCTGAGCGCGAACAGCCCAGCCGCTGATTGGCCCGGCCGCGTGACGAACAGCCGCGAGAAGACATAGGACAGGGACTGGAAGAACGCGGCCGCCAGCCCAAGCAGAATGCCCCAGAACACATCCTGGCTCAACGAAGCGGCTCCCTCAGGAAGAAAGCGGGGTCCGCGGCCCTTGCCGCGGACCCGAGGGACATCAGTATAACAGATTGGGGGCGCGCCCCGCGTCAGAGACTGGCGTCACGCGCGGCGGCGCCAGGGATTGGGGAGCCCGGCGCGGAAGCGGCCGATCAAGGGGACCGAGGCCGTCGAGCTTTTTCGATGCGCGGCCCGCGCGCCCCACGCGGACGGGCTTGGCCGGATTAGAACAGGTGGTCCGACTCTTCCGAATCGTGCCAGACCAGCAGGACGAAATGTTTGAGCGCCCCATCCACCACGGCGGAGGAGAAGGCGACGTGGCGCATCTTGTGGTTTTCGTCGTCGAGAATGTCCTCGAACTCGGCCGCTTGGGCCGGAAGCTCCAGAATCGCGTGCTTCGTCACCATCACAAGGCCTCCTTGTACGCCCGCGTCCAGGCTTGGATCAGAACACGGGGATTCTATCATGGCGGGCCGCGCATATCCACAGGGGGATGGGG
>CAYYEE010000688.1:0-2418 GCA_964470775.1 uncultured Planctomycetota bacterium
ACGCAGCACGCCGCGCAGCTTGTTGACGACGAGACCGGCCAGGGCTTCGCCTTCCACTTCCTCGGCGATGATAAGGAGCGGGCGGCCGGACTGGGCGACTTTCTCCAGCAGCGGGAGCAAGTCGCGCAGGTTGCTGAGCTTCTTTTCGTGGATGAGGATGAGGCAGTCTTCGAGCACGGCCTCGCGGGTCTGGGCGTCGGTCATGAAGTAGGGGCTGATGTAGCCCTTGTCGAACTGCATGCCTTCGACCAGCTCCATCTCGGTCTCGATGCCTTTGCCTTCTTCGATGGTGATGACGCCGTCTTTGCCGACGCGGTCCATGGCCTTGGCCAGCAGGTCGCCGATGCTGCGGTCGCCGTTGGCGCTGATGGTACCGACACGGGCGATGTCCTCGGAGCCTTTGATGGGCTTGGCCGCGGACTTGATGTGAGCCACGACCTGCTCGACGGCCTTGTCAATGCCGCGCTTGAGCGCCATGGGGTTGGCGCCGGAGGCGACTTGCTTGAGGCCTTCTTCGAGTATGGCTTCGGCGAGCACGGTGGCCGTGGTGGTGCCGTCGCCGGCGATGTCGCTGGTCTTGGAAGCGACTTCCTTGACCAGCTTGGCGCCCATGTTCTCGAAGGGGTCCTTGAGCTCGATCTCTTTGGCGACAGCCACGCCGTCCTTGGTGACGCGCGGCGCGCCGAAGCTGCGTTCATAGATCACGTTGCGGCCGGTGGGCCCCAGCGTAACCTTGACGGCGCCGGCCATCTGCCGCACGCCCTTCATGATTTTCTGGCGGGCGTCCTGGCCGAAAAGCAATTGCTTGGCCGCCATGGGTGTTGATCCTCCAAAGCGTTCTAAGGGTGTTTGTGTGGGGTTGACGGAAGACTATTCCATCTTGGCCAGAACGTCGGACTCTTTGAGGATGAGGAGGTCCTTGCCCTCAACCTTGATCTCGGTGCCGCTGTACTTGCCGTAGAGGATGGTGTCGCCCTTCTTGACGCTCATTTCGGCGCGCTTGCCGTCGTCGAGCATCTTGCCGGGGCCAACGGCCACGACTTTGCCCTGCAGGGGCTTTTCCTTGGCGGTGTCGGGGAGGACAATGCCGCCCGCGGTCTTCTCTTCGGCTTCGACGGGTTCGACGACGATGCGATCATCCAGGGGACGAATGTTCATGGATAGCTCCTTATAGTCTCGTTTTCTTTGATTGAACAGACAGGACGAATCTGACGAATCGAACAGATCGGGAGCGGCTTACATACCCATGTCCATGCCGCCCATGCCGCCCATGCCGCCGTGGCCGCCGCCCGGAGGCGTGGCGGGCTTGGGTTCGGGGATGTCGGCGACCATGCAACCGGAGTTCAGCAGCAGAGTGGCGACGCTGACGGCGTTCTGCAGGGCGGTGCGGGTGACCTTGGCGGGGTCGATGACGCCGGCGGCGAACATATCGCCGTACTTCTCTTTTTCGGCGTCGTAGCCAAAGGCCGGGTCCTTGCTCTGCTCGATCTTTCGGGCGACGATGGCGCCTTCGAGGCCGGCGTTCTCGGCGATGGTCATGAGGGGCACGCGCACGGCGCGGCGCACGATGTCCACGCCGATCTTCTCGTCGCCCTCAGCGTTGACTTTGTCGAGAACCTTGGCGGCGCGCAGCAGGGCAACCCCGCCGCCGGGAACGATGCCTTCTTCCACCGCGGCGCGGGTGGCGTGCAGGGCGTCTTCGACGCGGGCCTTCTTCTCCTTCATCTCCGCCTCGGTGGCCGCGCCGACCTGAATCTCGGCGACGCCGCCGGCGAGCTTGGCCAGGCGCTCCTGGAGTTTCTCGCGGTCGTAGTCGCTGGTGGTGGTTTCGATTTCCTTGCGGATCTGAGCCACGCGGCCCGCGATGGCGCTGGCGCTGCCGGCGCCCTTGATGATCGTCGTGTTGTCCGCGTCAATGGTGACCTTGGCGGCTTGGCCGAGATCGGACACCTGGATGTTCTCGAGCTTAATGCCCAGGTCTTTGAAGATGGCGCGTCCGCCGGTCATGATGGCAATGTCTTCGAGCATGGCCTTGCGGCGGTCGCCATAGCCGGGGGCCTTCACGGCGGCGCAGCTGACTACGCCGCGTATCTTGTTCACGACCAGGGTGGCCAGGGCCTCGCCCTCGACGTCCTCGGCGATGATGAGCAGCGGGCGCTTCATGCGGGACATGGTTTCCAGCAGGGGAATCAGGTCCTTGACCGCGCTGATCTTGTCCTCGTGGATGAGGATGAAGGAGCGCTCGAACTGCACTTCCATGGCGTCGGCGTCCGTGACGAAGTGAGGGGAGAGGTAGCCGCGGTCGAACTGCATGCCCTCGACAACCTCGACGCACGTCTCGAGGCTCTTGCCCTCCTCGACGGTGATGACGCCGTCCTTGCCGACCTTAGCCATAACGTCGGCGATCATCTTGCCGAT
>CAYYEE010000689.1:0-2416 GCA_964470775.1 uncultured Planctomycetota bacterium
CCCGCCCCTTCCCACGCCGGGGCCAGAGACGCCAGCCGCTCCAGCAGCGCGCCAAACGCCTCTCCGATCCTGCGGTCGCACTCGGCCTGCGACGCCGCCACTTCCTTCTGCAGCGCCTTGCGCTCGTCCTCGGTCAGGTACACCTTGCGCTTGTACAGCGCCACGTCCACCACCACCCCCTCCGACCCCGGCGGCACCATCAGCGACTCGTTCTTCACTTCCTCGGCCGACCGCCCAAAGATCGCCCGCACCAGCAGGTCCTCCGCGGTCAGGTCCGTCTTCGCCTTGGGGCGCACCTTGCCGACCAGAATGTCCCCCTCCTTCACCACCGTGCCCACGCGCACCACCCCGTTCTCGTCCAGCTTGGCCAGCGCCGCTTCGCTCACGTGCGGAATATCGCGCGTGAACTCCTCGCGGCCGTAACGCGTCTCCCGCGCGTCCGCCTCGAACTCCGCGATGTGGATCGACGTAAACGCGTCCTCCTGGCTCAACCGCTCGCTCAGGATGATCGCGTCCTCGAAGTTGAACCCATCGAACGGCATAAACGCCACCAGCACGTCGCGCCCCAGCGCCAGCTCCCCGTCGCGCGTCGCCGGCCCGTCCGCGATCACCTCGCCCTTTTTCACCACCTGGCCGGGCTTCACCCGCGGCCGCTGGTTCAGGCACGTGCCCTCATTCAGTCCCTGGAACTTCGCCAGCCGGTGCTCTTCGCCGTCCACCACAATCCGCGTCGCGTCCACATCTTCCACCACGCCATCGCGCCGCGCGCGCACCACCAGCGGCGAACTCGCCGCCACGGCGCTCTCGACGCCCGTGATGACCGAAGCCTTCTCCGGCGCCAACAGCGGCACCGCTTGGCGCTGCATGTTCGAACCCATCAACGCCCGGTTCGCGTCGTCGTGCTCCAAGAACGGAATCAGCGCCCCCGAGACCCCCACCATCTGCCTCGGCGACACCTCCACGTAGTCCACATCCGCCACCGGGCCTTCGACAAATTCCCCGGCCTCGCGATACACCACCCGCTCCGCGCCATCGCTCAACGCCCCGGCCGGCGCAATCCGCTTGCCCTCCTCCTCGTCCGCCCTCAGCCACACGATCTCGTCCGAAGGCTTGCCGCCCTTCACCGGCCGGAACGGCGAGGTCACGAACCCATACGGATCCAGCCGCGCGTACAGGCTCAGATATGAAATCAAGCCGATATTCGGCCCTTCCGGCGTTTCGATGGGACACAGCCGGCCGTAGTGCGAAGGGTGCACGTCGCGCGCCTCAAATCCCGCCCGCTTGCGGCTCAGACCCCCCGGCCCCAGCGCGCTTACGCGCCGCTCGTGCGCCAGCTGCGCCAGCGGATTAATCTGGTCCACCACCTGCGAAAGCTCGCTGCGGCCAAAAAACGCCCTCACCCCGTCCTGGATGGCCCGGCCGTCGCACAACGTCCGCGGCGGCGGCGTCCGGCCCCCTTTCACCTTCTCCAGCGACGACTCAATGTCGCGCCTCAGGCGCAGGAAGCTCTCCCGCAAATGATCCTCAGCCAGCCGCGCCACCGGCCGCAACAGCCGGTTCCCCAAGTGGTCGATGTCGTCCGGCGTGCCCTTGCCGTGGCGCATCGCGATCAAGTACTTCACCGCCTCCAGGATATCCTCTTTGCGCAGCGTCATCGCGTCCCCGGGCGCGTCCAGCCCCAGCTTCCGGTTCAGCCGGAACCGCCCCACCGAGCCCAGGCTGTAGCGCCGCGGGTCCTGGAACCGGTCCCGCAAGAACGCCACGGCCCGCTCGTAAGAAGCAGGCTCCTCCGGCCGGAAGCGCGCGTAGATCTTCATCACCGCCTGCTCGTGCGTCCGGGTCGAATCCTTGGCGATCGTGTTCAAAATCGTCAAATCGTCCACCTGCTTCAGCGTCTCAATCTCGCTCAGCCCGCCCTGCAGCAGAAAGTGGACGTCCTCCAGCGTCAGCTCGTGCCCCGCCGCATAGCGCTCCCTCCCCGACTCCCCGTCCATCACCGCGCCCGCCAGCCGCTGCCCCACCAACTGGCCGGCGGTTTCCAGCTTCAAAGCGCGCATCTCCCGGCCGTAGAACATCTCCAGCAGCCCGGCGTCATCCCCCGCCTCGGGGAAAAACGCCCGCAGCACCCACGTCGCCGGCATCTTGCCGCTCTGGCCCAGCCGCGCCTGCATCACGCCTGTCGCGTTGAGCGAGAACTCCACCCACGTCCCGCGCTCCGGCACAATCCGGCACGACACCACCTTGCGCCGGTTCGCGTCCTGCTCCACCATGTATTTCCCCGGCTTTATTAACGGGTATCCGCAATAGGCTTTCGATACGATCTCTCCCGAGTCGCAAATCAATACGGTTTTCGTACCGCTGGTACCGCAGTCAATGCCAATGTAATATCGATTCGTCACAAATCCTCTCCTTTGTA
>CAYYEE010000690.1:0-2411 GCA_964470775.1 uncultured Planctomycetota bacterium
AAAAGATCGTCCGCGACTGCCTCGAAGACGTCCAGATGAACCGCTTCCCCAAGATCAAACAGGAAACCGGCGCCACCCTCGAAGAAATCAAAGAAGCCGTCGAAGCCATCAAACGCCTCGAACCCGCTCCTGGCCGCCGCTACGACACCGAAGCCGCCCCCTACATCGTCCCCGACGTCACCATCGAATACATTGACGGCCGCTACGAAGTCACCCTCAACGACAGCGTCATGCCCCGCCTCCGCGTCAGCTCCATGTACCGCGACCTCACCCAAAACGCCGCCGCTGGCAAAGACGCCAAAGACTACATCCGCCAGAAAATCGACTCCGCCCGCTGGTTCATCGACTCCATCCAGCAGCGCCGCCAGACCCTGCTCAAGATCGCCCAGGAAATCGTCCGCGCCCAGCACGACTTCTTTGAACGCGGCCTCGGCCACCTCAAACCCCTCAAGATGCAAGACGTCGCCGACGCCTCCGGCGTGCATGTCACCACCGTCAGCCGCGCCATCCGCGGCAAATACGTCCAGACCCCCCGCGGCGTCTACCCCTTCAAGTTCTTCTTCGCAGGCGGCGTCCAGACCGCCGAAGGCGACAGCGAATCCTTCAACGCTATCCGCCAGCGCATCCAAAACCTCGTGGAAAACGAAGACAAGAAGAACCCCCTCTCCGACGACCAAATCGTCAAAATCCTCGAAGACCAAGGCGTCTCCATCGCCCGCCGCACCGTCACCAAATACCGCAAGGCGCTCAACATCCCGTCGTCGAGGCAGAGAAGGGAATATTGAGAGGCGTCAACTCAGACGCCAAGGCGACAAGGGCATGTCGCGGGTGTTTTGGCCTTCGTGACCTTGAAAAGGCGCTCGCGTACCGTCTTGGGCGACCGGGTGGCCGCCGTCGAGGCCCCGCCGAAATCTCCATTGGAGCGCGAGGAGTCGCGGGCTGCCGGCACGGATGACATACCCGCCATGGGCATATCCGGGTTGGCATCCTGCTTGCCGGAATTGGGGCAAAAACCGGCCTACGGGGCGCAAGAACTGACAACATCGGGGGCTTGGAGCACGAAAACAAGAAACCCCGTAGAACGCCAAGAAATGGGTGTTTCCGGCCATTTTACGGGGCTAAAGGATGGCGCGCCAGGGAGGATTCGAACCCCCGGCCGTCGGATTAGAAATCCGATGCTCTATCCAGCTGAGCTACTGGCGCATGATTGTCTGAGTCTGTATCTATTGTAGTGCGGAAAGGAAAAGGGGGCAATGGGGGGTGGGCCTGTGGGCCTTCGCCTTTTGACGCCTCGTCGGAGACCATGTAGAATGTCCCCCCGGTGTTTCGGGTGAGCGTGGGGGCGCGCTGGGCCGCGCTCACGTCATCGAGGGAGGAGGGACGGATGAATCCCGTGCGTTTTGGCGTTGTCGGGGCCGGCGTGATCAGCCAGTCGCACCGCAAAGGGATCGAGTCGGCGCCAGGGGCGGAGTTCACGGCGATCTGCGACGTGTTTGTGGACAAGGCGCGCCAGCGGGCGGAGGGTTCGGGGGCGAAGGTGTTTGACGATTACCGGAAGATGATGGATTCGGGGTTGGTGGACGCGATCATGATCGCGACGCCTCATCCGTCGCACCCGGATATCGCGTTCGCGGCGTTTGAGCGGGGAATCCACGTTCTGTGCGAGAAGCCGCTTTCGCAGGAGATTCGTTCGGCGAGGGCGATGGTGGCCGCGGCGGACAAGGCGGGGCTGAAGCTGGGCGTGTGTTTCCAGAGCCGGGTGAGCCCGCTGTTCATGAAGGCGAAGGAGATCATCGCGTCGGGCGGCATCGGCGCGGTGACGCGGGCGGTGTGGACAATCACGTCGTGTCTGCGCACGGCGTTCTACTATGACAGCGGCGACTGGCGCGGGACATGGGATTCGGAAGGCGGCGGGGTGCTGCTTAACCAATGTCCGCATCAGCTCGACATGTATCAGTGGCTGGTGGGAATGCCGAGCCGGGTGAAGGCGTCGGTGGCGCTGGGGAAGTATCACGACATCTATGTTGAAGACGACGTGACAGCGCTGCTGGAGTGGAAGGACGGGGCCTCGGGCGTGTTCATCGCGAGCACGGGCGAGTGGCCGGGGGTGAACCGGCTGGAGATTTCGGGAGATCGGGGGCGGATGGTGATCGAGGGGGATAAGATTGTTCTGACGCGGCTGGCGGGTTCGGTGGCGGAGACGGTGCGGACCACGGACAAGGTGGCGGAAGGGCCGGCGGCCACGACGGAGACGCTGTCGCCGGCGGCGGCGGAAGGCCAGCTTGTGGGCCACGCGGGGTTGGTGAAGAACTTCGTGGAGGCGATTCGCGGCCAGGCGGGGCTGGTGTCGCCGGGCGTGGAGGGGCTGAACTCGCTGGAGCTGGCCAACGCGATGATCCTTTCGGGCGTGG
>CAYYEE010000691.1:0-2409 GCA_964470775.1 uncultured Planctomycetota bacterium
TGGCGCCTGTGTCGCCGCGCACTTTGTCGCCCACCGCCACCGGGCTGATCCTGGGCATCCCGCAAACATCCCGCCGGTTCACGTCCAGCACAGCCTTCTTCCCGCTGATCGTCTCGGGCCGCATCGCCACCTCGATCATATCCGCGGACAAAACCCGCGTGCTCGGGTCGCCTCCGCTCCAATCCTGCCGCGGCGCCTCATACGCCTCGCAAGTGGACAACCTGTCCTGCACGTTCGTCGCCACGATCTTGCCCTTCGACACTTCCCACCGGCCCAACGTCTCGCCCGTGTCCGGGTCCTTCACCTCGTCGCCCTGGGCCAGAATCGTGAACACCATTCCTTCCTTGACGCCTTGCTGCGCGCCAATGTTGATGACTACGTGCGACTCGCTGAGAATCCGGGCGATCTTGCCTTCAACCAGAGCCATGATCCGCCTCCAGACAGGACCCGCCAGCCAGGGTGGCGCGGCTTGCGGCAGACGTTGCGACATTATACTCCCACCCTCCCAACCCCGCAACGCAACGCCTCCGAGCCGGTTGCGCTGTTCACAAGTGAACGGATGGCAGGCGCGTGCCAGAGCGTGAGAAAGCCTTCACCTCAAGACAACGCCCGGGAAGGATCGTTTGTGGTTCATGACCCATTAGGGTGGCCGGGTTGACCCCATCGCTCCGATTGAAGACGCCCTGCCCCTGGCCCCGCCGCACCAGCTTTACAGCGCGAATGTTTTCGCGCAAACGCCTCGGCTTGACAGGGTTAAGGTCGCGCTGGTAGTGTCTGTTTTCTGAGGGCTTGCGTGCGGCGCAGGTTTCGGTTCGGGCTTGGCGGACGGTTGAGGGTCTGCGATGAGGCTTACGGGCGGTGATGGCTGGAGAGGGGCAGTGTTGGCTTGGACTCTGGGGCTGGCCATGACTGTTGCGGCGGCCACGCAGGCGGCGGTGGAGTTTATGCCTGTGTCGGAAGTCAAGCCGGGGATGAAGGGGCGCGGCTTGACGGTGATCCGGGGCGTGGAACCGGAGGAGTTCCAAGCGGAGATCATTGCGGTCATGCCCAAGGCGTGGCCCAAGGGCGACGTGATTGTGGCGCGGCTTTCCGGGGCGGGGCTGGAGAAGACCGGGGTGTCGCAGGGGATGAGCGGATCGCCGGTGTACATTGACGGCAAGTTGGTCGGGGCTGTGGCGTTCACGTGGGCTTTCTTGCGCGAGCCGGTGGCGGGCATCTCGCCGATCGAGCAGATGATGGAGTCATTTCGGCCGGAGACGAAGCCACAGGCGGACCTGGCGCGCGCGGGCGGGTGGGACGGCGAGATGCCCGCCTTGCCGAGGCTGGCGTTGGACAGCGACACGGCGTGGCTGCCGCCAGAGCCTTCGGCCAACGCGCCGCGGCCCATCGCGACGCCGTTGTTCATGTCCTGCTATGACCCGGCGCTGGTGGCGGTGCTGGAACCGATGTTGCAGCGGTTTGGGCTGCGGCCGACGCAGGGCGCGGCGGGCGGGGCGGAGTCCAAAGACGGGGACCTGCGGCCTGGCGGGTTGATGGGCGCGGAGTTGATCGGCGGGGATATGAGTGTCGTGGCGATGGGGACGGTGACGTATCGGGACGGGGACCGGGTGCTGGGTTTTGGCCATCCGCTGTTCAAGGCAGGGGCGTGCGAGTGGCCGTTGACCGGGGGGGTGGCGCATTTCGTGGCGCCGTCGCAAATGATGTCATTCAAGATGGCCAGCGCCACCAAGCCGGTGGGCGTGGTGCAGGGGGATTATGCGTTTGGGGTGGCGGGGAGGCTGGGCCGCGAGGCGCCGACCGTGCCGATGAAGGTGGTGGTGTCGAACGTGACGCGGGGGCGCAAAGAGGAGTTCTCGTACCGCCTGGCTCAGGACCGGCGGCTGCTGGGGCTGCTCGCGGCGATGGCGTCGGGCGCCTCGGTGAGCCGGCTGGAGTCGGACCGGACGGACTTCACGGGCGACATCAAGGTGCGCGTGCGGCTGGCGGGGCACGACGCGGCGGTGTTTGGGGACAAGTTCTACTCGCCTTCGGTGGCGCGCGAGATCGTCGGCGTGAACATGCTGATGCGGCTGTTGCTGGAGAATCCGTGGGAGCCCGTAGCCGTGGAGGGGGTTGACGTCGCCGTGGAGCTGGCGGAAGAGCGGCGGACCGCGCAGATCGTGGGCATGCGCCTGAGTTCGGACGCGGCGCACCCGGGCGAGAAGCTTTCGGCGTTTGTGCAGTTGCGGCCTTACAAGGGGGCGCGGATCGAGGAGCAGAAGGTGGACTTCACAGCGCCGGAGCTGGCTGCGGCGGGGAGTTACGTGACCGTGGTGGCGTGCGACGCGCCCACGGCGGCGGCGCTGGCGAAGATGAACGCGCCGGGGCGCTTCCGGCCGGATAATCTGGATCAGATGATGCGGCTGCTGG
>CAYYEE010000692.1:0-2407 GCA_964470775.1 uncultured Planctomycetota bacterium
AGTCGCCCCCCGCGGCGTTGAGCTGCCGCAGGCACGAGATGATCGTCTGCAGCCCGAAGCTGTCCACAAACGCCACGTTGCGCATATCCAGCGCAACCTTCGGGTTGTCCTCCATCACCGGACCCATGGCCAGACGAAAATCCAGCGAGTTGCTGGCGTCCAAACTCCGCGAAGGCGTCACAAAACACACATCTCCCGCCTTCTCCACCGCCAGATCAATCGGAACACTCGCCACGCGCCTTCCCCTTTCCTGGGTCTCCGCCGCCAGCGAATTCCTGCGCCGCACGCCAGCCTCTGGCCAGCCCCAGCCACACACTACATGACACAAACCCGGCGCTTGACGCGTCCAAAGTATTGAGTTAGCCCGCCCTCTGGTGTTTCGGAAATGCAAGGCATTTCCGAAACACCACACTTGCGACACTTTTTGATTACCACGAACGCGCCCCTGCGTCAAGCGCCGCGCTCTGCCGCAGTTGACACGCCGCCCCTGTCCGTTCACCATACACCTAACGCCGCAAGCGCCAGGCGAGACTATGGGGACGATCCACGAATCGCCCCAGCGGCGCACCCAGGGCCTCGCGCCCCCACCTGCGAGCAAAGGGCGCATGCTGCCTGCCGGGCGCGCGGCGGCGGACGCGCAAAACAAACCGTGACGCAAAGGCTCATTGGCCGCTGTTTGTCGTCTGACACGACCCCAGTCCCAAGGAACGTCCATGACCGGCCCCTTCGATTCCCTCCACGTCCGCCCCTACGAGTTGCTGTGCATCATCTGCCGTCTTGGCCAGGCGCGCCCCAGCCAGCCCGGCGAGGAACGCCTCGACGCCATCCTCCAGGCCGTCCGCCGCCAGCCCACCCTCCCCCTCACCCTCCGCTGCAACGTCGACACCGTCTGCCAGTACCAGAACCCCGGAACCGGCGAAGACACCCCCCACGGCGCCTTCTTCAACAAAAAACGCGACCTCGACATCCTCCAGAAGCTCGGCCTCATCCCCGGCGACACCCGCCCCGCCAATGAACTCTTCTTCCGCATCTTCGAGCGCATCCCCACCTGCATGGGCATCTGCGCCTACGAAACCGCCACATCCCCCCTGTGGGCCGGCTGCCCCCAAGCCGCCCAAGGCGGCTATGAGAAGGGCCACGCCCTCGGTCTCGCCGCCGTCATCCCCCCCCGCCCCGACGCCGAACGCCAAGGCGCCAAAGAGGAATCCGTCCGACGCATCTACGCCGCCAACCGTCTCTTCATCCGCCCCCACCACCTCCTCTGCATCGCCTGCTTCCACGCCGGCCGCCAGCGCCCCGAGCCCATCGAAGCCGACAACATCGCCGAGATCATCGACGTCGTCCAGAAGAACCCCGAAATCCCCGTCACCCTCCGCCCCGGTCCCTGCATGGTCTGCATGCCCTGCGACTGCTACGACCCCGCCACCGACCAATGCGTCGGCCGCAACGGCCGCTCCCTGCGCGACGACAAACGCGACCTGGACACACTCCAACTCCTCGGACTCGCCTATGGCGATACTCTCCCCGCCCGCGACCTCTTCCGCCTCCTCTTCCAGCGTATCCCCACCACACGCCAGGTCTGCGCCTATGGCGACGGCCGCCAGACCGGCTACGAATGGTCCGTCTGCGGCGACCCCAAAGGATCCCCGAGATACGAAGCCGCCGCCAAGGCCGGCCTCGGCATCCCCGGCCTCGCCCCAGGCGCCCCGGACGGAGAACCCGCCAAATGAGGCCCTGCGCAAAGGCGCTCGCCACTCCAGCCCTGCTCCTCGCCGCCGTCTGCGCCCTGGCCCAGTCCCCAGCCGCGTCCAAGGACGCCCTCGCCAAAAAGCTGCGCCAGGACATCGAGACCCTCCGCCAAGCCCTTTCCTCCGCGCCCGCCATCCCTAAGGACGCGCCCCCGGCCATCCGCCGCGAAATGCAGACCCTCGCCGCCGAAACCGCCAAGGACCTCGACGCCGCCAGCCGCGTCGTCGAGGCCGCCGCCTCGCCCGCCGGTCTCCAACCCGCCCAGGACCTGCTTGACCAATCGCGCCGCCGCATCGAGCGCATCCCCCTCTTCGCGGCCAAGGCCCAGACCGCGCGCGGCCTGCCCCCCGGCGCCGCTTTCGCCATCTGCCTCGAGCGCCCCATGGTCAGCCCCGCCCCTGGCCAGCCCTACGCCGGCCAGCCCGCCCGCGAAGCCCAGGTCCATTTGGCGCAGAACGAATCCGAAGCCATCCAGCTCATCGCCGTCCCCATCGCCCAGGAGCTTGCCGCCCTCCGCGTCAGCGCCAGCGCGTTCATCGGTCCCGGCGGCGCCCGCCTGCCCCAGCAGGACATCACCGTCCGCCGCGTGGCCTCCATCGAAGTCCAGCGCCCCGCCCCCGCCCCGCCCGCCCTCCTGCCCGACCCGCTCATCGAAAAC
>CAYYEE010000693.1:0-2404 GCA_964470775.1 uncultured Planctomycetota bacterium
GGAGGTCGTTGATGTGGGTGATGGAGGTTTGGATGTCGCTGGTGACGGAGTCGAGAACGGAGGCGATTTCGGCGCGGAGCTGGGCGATGGTGTCGGCCAGGCGGCTGGCGGTCTCGGTCACTTGGGCGCGGAGGGCGGCGTTTTCGGGGTCGAGGCCGAGGTCGGCGAAGCCCTGGAAGAACTCGTCGAGCAGGGCGTTGAGCCCATCGTCGCCGGGTTCATTGAGGAGCGACTCGATCTGCTGGAGATAGGCGCCGGTGACCTCGGACTGCGAACTGGCGGCGGTCTGGGTGTAAAGACGGGCTTGGACGATGTCGCTGGTGACGCGCCTGACGTCGCCGACGACGACGCCGCCGGAGTTGGAGGCGTAGGCGCTGGCGAGGGACAGAGTGCGCCTGGCGAAGCCAGCGGTTTCCACGTTGGCTACGTTCTGGCCCGTCAGATTGAGAGCGGTCTGCGCGGCGAGGATGCCTGACAGGCCGGTCTGTATGCTGAGTGTCACCAGGTGTCTCCATTGTTCGCGGGGCGCGTTGCGATCGCGGCGTTGGCAAGCTTGCGCGCCATGTCCCCGCTCCGTCCACGTTGCCCGTAGGGGGGGGAAGATGGGGGTCAAGCCAGGGCGCTGAGGGCGGAGCCGCCGCAGAAGCGGCTGGCGCGGGCGCCATAGGCGTTGTAGGCGGAGGCGGGCGTCTCGGCGCCGAACACGGCCTGAATGGCGCGCTCGATGATGTCCAGAGAGGTGTTGATCAGGGCGATGTTGGCGCTGTTGACTTTGTGGAGCGCCTCGATGGTGGCGATGAGTCTTTCGCGGGAGCGGCGGAACTCGTCCTGCATTTCGGGCGGGAGGTGGGGGGCGAGCTGTTCGAGGCGGCACACTTCCTTGTCCAGTCCCAGGCTCTCGATGCACTGGGCGTGGAGCTGGGCGCGGCTGTTTTCCACGCGCGAGATGCGGGCCAGAAGCGCCTGTTCGCGCTGGAGATCGGTCTTGAGCGAGTCCAGGTCGTTGGCGACCAGGTGCGTCTGCTTGACGCGGGCCAGTTCCAGCAGCTCGCTGTAGAGCTTCTCGGATTCGGCGAGGTTCTTCTGGAGGTTGAGGATCGTTTCAGCGCTCATCGCATTGCTCCAGAGGGCGCGAGCTGGCGGTAGAGGGAAAGGGCAAGGCCGAGGGATCCGCTGGCTGAGGCGTTGTCAGCCACGGCCTTGTCGAAAAGGCCGTCGTAGATTTCACGGGCGGTGCTGTTCTCTTCTTCCAGGAAGCCGTCCTTGGGCGAGGCGGCGCGCATGACTTCGAGCAGCTGGCGGACGAAGATCGCCTCGAAGTCGCACGCGGCCTTCCAGAGTTTGGGGTCGCGGACTTCGGCGGGCCGTGAGGCGGCCTGGTTCGCGGCCCGGCCGATCCGGTTGGGCTGAAGGGCTTCGAGCGGTGAGACGGGCAGGGGGTGGGGTGTGATTTCCATGGCAGCCTCTGCGGTGGGCGGCTGGCGGTTCTGGCGACACTGCCGGCCGACCGGCAGTCTCTTCAAAGTCCCGGACACACTCTCCAGGGCAGCAAATCCCGTTCCCGCTACATGATGAGCAAGCTGGCCTTGAGGGCGCCGGCGCGTTTGAGGGCTTGGAAGATGGCGACCATGTCGCGGGGGGAGACGCCCAAAAGGGTCATGGCGCGGGCGATATCCTGCAGTTTTGGGCTTTCCTCCATGACGATCAGGTTGCCCTTGCCTTCCGTGGCTTGGATGTCGGTGCTCTTTTCGGTGGCGGTCTGGCCTGAGGAGAAGGGGTTGGGCTGGGAAGTTTTTTCCGTTTCCTTGACCGAAATGGTCAGGCTGCCATGGCAGATGGCGACACGGCTGAGCTGGACGTGCTCGCCCACGACCACGGTGCCGGTGCGTTCGTTGATGACGACCAGGGCTTCATTGTCCGGGACGACGGTGATTTTTTGGACGCTGGCGATGAACTCCGTGACGCGGTCATAGTCGGCGAACTCGCGGGGGGGTGTGACGCGAACGACGGCGGCGTCCTGGGCGACGGCGGCGCCGGGGAAGGCCTTGTTGATGGCCTCGGCCATGCGCAGCGCGGTGGCGAAGTCGGGATCGCGCAAGACCATGCGCACGGGCTCTTTGGGGGAGACGAGCATGGTGATCTTTCGCTCCAGGATGGCGCCGTTGGGGATGCGGCCGCTGGTGGGGTGGTTCTTGGTGAGAGTGGCGGCCTGGCCGGTGACGGAGTAGCCGCCCAGGGAGATGGCGCCCTGGCACACGGCGTAGACTTCCTTGTTGGCGCCCATCAGAGGGGCCTGGAGCAGGACCCCGCCCTGGAGGCTGGTGGCGTCGCCCATGCTGGACACGGTGACGTCCATGGTGTCGCCGACCTGGATAAAGGGGGGCACGTCGGCGGTGAGCATGAC
>CAYYEE010000694.1:0-2398 GCA_964470775.1 uncultured Planctomycetota bacterium
GTCAGACAGACGGCCCAGCGCAAACCCCGCCAGGCGCACCAACTGGGCGGAGTGGGCCAAGGCGGAGCTTGCCCGGCGCAAGGCCGCCGCTGGGCAGGCCTCCGGCGGAGATCAGACAGTACGGACCGACGCTCACTCGTCCCCAGCGTCCTCCGGGCCGGACACGCTGACACGCTACAAGCGTCCGGATGGAACGTGGGATCCGGAGCGCGCCAAGCTCCACGAGCAGATTATGTCCAAGTTCCTTGACCACGTGCAGCCCGCGCCGCCGGAGATCCGGACCGGCATCTTCAACGCGGGGGACAAGCTCAAGAAGGACTGGTTTGACCACGTTTCGGAACTGATCCCCAAGGAGCGCGTGGCCATATTTCTCATGGGCTCGCCCGCCGCCGGCAAAACGACGTTGACCGGCAAGATGTACGGTAACCAGTTTGTCCGCGTGGACCCGGACGCGGTGAAGGAACAACTGCCTGAGTATGACCCCAAAGACCCTCGGCATGTGCATGAGGAGTCCAGCGAGGTGGCCAAGGAGATCATGCGCCGGGCCGTGGCGAAGGGATGCCACTTCATCAAGGACGGCACGGGCAACAACCCGGTGAAGATGGCCGCGCAGATCAAGGCGGCCAAAGAGGCTGGGTACACCGTGGTTTTAAACTACATCAGGACCAAAGAGGAACTGAGCCAGAAGCGCAACTTGCAGCGGGAGCGCGTGGTTCCCCCGGACCTGGTTCACGAGATTTACCGGCAGGTGAGCCGGGCCTTTGGGTCGGTGGCGCCCAACGCGGACTATGTGCAGGTCTATGAATCCCGCGAGAATGGCTACAAGCTACTCCGCTCGGAAAAGCTGGCCAAGGCGCTGCGCTGGCTGTTCAGTCTGGCTAAGGCCGTTGGCGCGGCGCTCTGGTGAAAGGGCGAAGCATGACCGTGATGGAGCTTCTCCGCAAGGCCGTGGGCGACTACAAGGGCAAGCCCGGCTACGTCCTGCGCGGGCCGTGGGGCAAGCGGCGCTGGCACGCGGTGGGTGACGGCATGGAGTCCGTCGTGTCTCACGAACCGCCCCAGCGCGAGACGCAAGCGGCGTTGCGTGGCGCGGGTGAGACACAACCGCCGCGTCTTGCCCCCAACGGCCGCCCCAGCCGCCTCAACGCCCGGCAGTACGCTCAGGTGCGGACGCCGGAGTTCAAGGCGTGGTTTGGAGATTGGGAGAATGACCCGGAATCCGCTTCCAAGGTCGTGGACGACAACGGCGAGCCGTTGGTCGTGTACCACGGGACGCCGACAGCGGGGTTTTCGGCGTTCTCCGGTGAAGCGGAAAGACGCTCGCGCAACCCGCCTGGGGTGTTTGCCTTCACTGACGATCCCGCGAATGCCTCGACCTATGCGTATGAACCGGTAAGCCGGTCTTTCAGGCCAGGCGGCGCGGTCTATCCGGTGTTCCTGCGAGTGACGAACCCGATGATGCTTGACGCGCAGGGCCGGTCGTGGCGGAACATCAACGGCGGGAACGACAATCGCGGGTTGCTTTGGGACGAAAAGCAGCAGCGATGGGCGGGGCCTGACCCAAGGGGCAAGGTTCCGAACCGCGACATTGTTTACTACTCATGGAAGGCGTTGGAAAGCGGGTATGACGGCGTTATCGTCCGCAACGTGGAAGACTCAGCTAACCCTGACGTGTACGAGAAGCCTCAGACCACGTTCTTGGTATTTTCTCCCACGCAGATCAAGTCGGCCATGTCCAACAGCGGCGCCTACAGCCTGGCGAATCCGGACATCAACAAGAGCATGCGCGTGGTCCGCCTGCCCGCATGGGCGCTGGCCAAGGCGCTGGGGCGGGAGCCTGTGGCCGGAGATCGGCTGACGCGGGACGTGTTGGAGAAAGCGCAACGGTGGATCACCGTCCGCCCTAACGGTCCCGGAACGGACGGTCATCCAGTCCTTATTGAAGAACATCCAGACGGCACGGGTCATATCATAGCCGGAGCGGGTGGAAAGCTTAACTTCCTCAAGCTGACCAACCTCAAGTCGCCGGAGCAACTGAGGGCGGAGGCCAGAGAACGCGCTAAGGAGAAGCGGGACCGAGAGTCCGGGGCCGCCGCCGCCACCGGAGGGCTGAAAGAGCGCCGAGTTCACCAGCGCGCGCAGGTCGGTCATAAAGGGCGTATTTGTGATGGCGACGCTGTGGAGCTGCAAGGGGCAGGGCTGGCCCGTGCCCATCTCGGGCCGGTTGTAGAGCAGGACGGGGCTGAGGTAGCGGTAGAGCTTTGCCTCGACGGCGGCGCGGGCCTTGTCCGTCCATTTCTCCACGTGGCCCCACAGTTCCGACCCGTTCGCCCGCAGCTCGAACCGGTCCAGCCAGGCCGCGGCCGGCGCGGGCATCTCGCCGCCGCGCTCGCGCGCG
>CAYYEE010000695.1:0-2391 GCA_964470775.1 uncultured Planctomycetota bacterium
AAGGCTCTGGCGCAAGCAAAAAGGAGGCGGAGCAAAGAGCCGCTCAGGAGACTCTGAGTCTGCTCATCAACTCGCCGCCGCCCAACCCGCAAGCCCCATCCTCTCCCGCCGAAACCGCCCCCCCCACCTCCCAAGCCGTCGAGTCATAGCCGGCCGCCGCGATCGCAAGCCGGTTCCTGCGTTCGACAACACCCGCCCGATCCTGTATCATCAACGTGCTCTCCAATCCGTGCCGCGGCTTCTGCCGCCACGGTCAGGCGCAACGCCTGCTGGACTGGAAGCGGGGCTATTGGGGCGGTGTGTCTTCTGGGCGCGCCGTCAGGACGAAGAACGCGGTCTCAGCGCAGGAGGAACGGCAATGCCAGCTCTCCAACAGTGGATGGAAACCTTCCCCGAACTCGCCACCCAGGTCCGGCGCCAGCGATCCATCGGCGGCGTCCGCAAGGTGCTCCTCGGCTTTCTCTCAAGACAAGAAGCCCCTTACCGTTACGGCCGGCAGGAGATATCGCCCCTGGAGTACTATCTTGTCCGCGCGTGCGTGCAAAACCTCAAGAGCATCTTCTCCCTGCGGGGCGAAAGGGTCTCCGGTTCCAGCGCGGCCAGATCAGTCGCCGTCTCCATGGGCGTCTGCACGGGGCCCCAGCCCTCCGAAGCCTTCTGGCAAGACCTGTACCACCTCTTCCTTGGCGCCGCAGGACGGTCCAAGGTGTACGAAGGGGTCAAATCGCCAGCGTTTCTGAAGCTGACCGGCCGCGACGCCGGCCGCGTGCGCAGCCGCGAGCTGGACCGGCTGGCGCGCAGTGTGCGGGGCATGATCGACCGCTACCCGCACGGTCTTTCGCCACAGGCCGTTGCGCGCCGCCGCGCCAGCCGCCGTCGCGTACTCCATGCTCTGGACGGCAGTTCCGCCGACTGGTCATCCTATCGCTGGCAGCTCAAGCACATCATCCGCGAGGCCGGCGTCCTGGGCCGCATCATCAGCCTCACCCCATCCGAGCGCGAAGCCATTAACATGGCTCGGCAAAAAGGCATCCCCTTTGGCGTCACGCCCTACTACGCCTCCCTCATGGACCAGGCCCCCCACCGCAAGCGCGACCACGCCGTCCGCGCCCAGGTCATCCCCACGCCCGAATACGTCCGCCTCATGAGCGAGGCCCGCGCCTGCGCCTCCGGCTCTCTCGACTTCATGGGCGAAACAGACACCTCGCCAGTGGACCTCGTCACCCGGCGCTACCCGCAGATCGCCATCTTCAAGCCATTCAACACCTGCGCTCAGATCTGCGTCTATTGCCAGCGCAACTGGGAAATCCGCGACGCCATGCAGAGCGGTTCCCTGGCCCCCGCCTCCGCCATCCACAAGGCCATGGCCTGGTTCCGCAACCACAAGTTCGTCGAGGAAGTCCTCATCACCGGCGGAGACCCCCTCATGCTGCCCGACTACGCCGTGTCGCAACTCCTTGGCGAGTTCGCGCGCATGCCCCACATCCGCCGTGTCCGCATCGGCACACGCGCGCCCGTGGTGCTGCCCATGCGCTTCACCCCAACGCTGCTGCGCATCCTGGCCCGCTTTGCCCGCGCTGGCCAGCGCCTCGCCATCGTCACTCACTTTGAACACCCTTACGAAGTAACGCCCGAAGCCGCCGAAGCCGTCCGCAGACTTCGCAGCCTGGGCTTCGACGTCTACAACCAGCAGGTCTTCACGCTCGAAAACAGCCGCCGGTTCGAGACTTCCGCCCTGCGCTTCGCCCTCAAGCGAATCGGCGTGGACCCCTATTACACCTTTTTCCCAAAAGGCAAGGAGGAAACCCGCAGTTTCCACGTCCCCATCGCCCGCATCCTGCAAGAACGCAAAGAAGAGGCCCGCCTGACGCCTGGAGACGTCCGCACCGACGAACCCGTCTTCAACCTGCCACGCCTCGGCAAGAACCACCTCCGCGCCGGACAGGACCACCACCTCATCGGCCTTGCGCACGACGGTTCCCGCGTCTACGAGTTCCTGCCCTGGGAAAAAAACCTCTACCCCAGCCCCACCTACGTCCATCGCGACTTGCCTATCCTCAACTACCTCCAGCGCCTGCAGGAACGCGGCGAAGACCCCGCCGACTACAGGACGATCTGGTATTACTTTTGACCCTGCGCGCACGCCCTGCAACAACGCCAGCCCCTCCGCCGTTTGAGTGGCCAGCGGCGCGCTCGCAACGCCCTTGCGGCGCTTGTCTTGCGCAAGGCTTTCTGCTACCGTGTTCGCGGCTTGGCGCACGTGCGCCCTCTAGTGCAGTGTTTCAGAAATAGCTTTGCTATCTCTGAAACACTACACGACACAAACCCGGCGCTTAACGCGTCTAAAGTGTCGAGTTAGCCCGCCCTGTGGTGTTTCGGAAATGCAAGGCA
>CAYYEE010000696.1:0-2374 GCA_964470775.1 uncultured Planctomycetota bacterium
TTGCGATCCCGCCGTTGGCGGGCTGAGGCGCCATGTCCCCGCCGACGCGGTGTCGTTTTCAACGGGCCGTTAAACACGCGGGGGCGCGGCTGGCCGCGCCCCCGGGGTGCGACAGGTTCTGCGAGGGATTGGGTCAGTAGTTTTCGCAGAAGGGCTCGTAGAAGGCCTGGGCGTGTTTGCAGGTGGGGCAGATCTCGGGGGGGGTGAGGCCTTTGTGGACGCGGCCGCACTCGCGGCACTTCCACAGTATGGGCTCGGCGCGCTTGAAGACCGTGCCGGTCTGGACGCGTTCGAGGAGTTTGAGGTAGCGCTTTTCGTGCCACTGTTCGACTTCGGCGACGCTGCGGAAGGAGGCGGCGATCTTGGGGAAGCCTTCGGCCTGAGCGGTCTCGGCCATGCCGGGATACAGGATGCCCCACTCTTCCTTTTCGCCGGCGGCGGCGGCGGCGAGATTGGCGGCGGTGTCGGCGATGATGCCGGCAGGGTAGGTGGCGGTGATCTCGGCGTTGCCGCCTTCAAGGTAGGTGAAGAAGACTTTGGCGTGCTCCTTCTCGTTTTCAGCGGTTTCGAGGAAGATGCCGCCGATCTGCTCGAAGCCGGCCTTGCGCGCAACGGAGGCAAAGAAGGTGTAGCGGTTGCGGGCCTGGGATTCGCCCGCAAAGGCGGCGAGGAGGTTCTTTTCGGTCTTGGAGCCTTTGAGGGTGGCCATCGGTGAATCTCCTTTCTGGTCTGTGTTCCGGGGATGCGTTGCGATCCCGCCCTTGGCGGGCTTGCGCGACAGATCCCCGGTATCCAACGTGACGCCAGGCGCTTCTAGGCGTTGGGGCCTGGATTGGGGGGCTGGGAGGGGCCGCTGGGATTATTGCCAGAGGGATGGTCTCCTCCGTCTTTGTGCTGACGGTTGCGGGGGCGGAAGGGGCGACGGGAGTGACGGCGGCGGCGGTTCTCGTCTTCGCTGGGATCCAGGATCTTGGCGGTGCGGTCCAAGGTGCGCGCTTTGAGCGTGTTGAGACGCTCCAGAAGGCGGCGGAAGCGGTCTTGTTTGGCGCGGTCGCCTTCGCGGTGCGCCTCGTTGAGAAGACGCTGGATCTCTTCGCTGGCGTATTGGTAGAACTCGCGGACTTCGAGAAGCTTGGGTGCGGTGTTGAGGCCTTCATTGGTTTGCTGGCCGAGCTTCTGGAGCGATTCGCCGAGGTTCTTGATGGCGGCGTGGTGAAGGGTGAAAACGAGCGCGGCAAGGCCGGCGGTGAGGATGAGGTTGATGATGACGAGTACGGTGAGGACGTCGGGCAACGGAGGACTCCTTGTGCTGATCAGAACGTGAAACGGACAGAACGTCCGGCGCGAGGGCGCCGGTTGCGAGCGCGCCGGCTCAGCCTGCGACGGCGGGGCCGGCGGGTGCGGCGGAACGACCAAACGGCGCGCCGTTGCTCAGGGGGCGCTCTGACGCGCGGCGCGGAGGGCGGCCTGCATGTCCGCGGCGCTGGCGAAACGGGAGCGCGGGTCGGGGTTCATGGCGCGCAGGACGACTTGCGCGACATCCACGGGCACGGCTGGGTTGAGGCGGCGGATGGGCTCGGGCGGCGAGGACCGGACCTGGGCGAGGAGCTGGGCGCGCTCCTGGGCGCGGTGGGGCAGGCGGCCGGTGAGGGTGACATAGAGGACGGCGCCCATGGAGTAGATGTCGGCCAGGGGGCCGGCGGAGGATGCGTCGGCGAGTTGCTCCGGAGCGGCGAAGCATAGGTCGCCGATGGCTTCGCCCTGGCGGGTGACGCGACGAAGGCCGCTTTCGTCAAGGCAGCGGGCAAAGCCGAGTCCGGCGAGTTTGGCGATATTGTGGCGGGTGACGTGGATGTTGCTGGGGGTGATGTTGCGGTGGATGACGCCGAGGGAGTGGGCATGGGCCAGGGCATCGAGAATCTGCGCGGCGGTGTCGAGCGCCTGGTTGAGGGGCAGGGGTCGGCCTTGGCCCTGCTTGACCAGGAGGTCCTGCAGGGATTGGCCTTCGACAAACTCGAGGACGATGAAGTTGAAGCCCTGGTCAACGCCGGCGTCGTAGACCTGGACAATGTTGGGGTGGCTGAGGCGTCCGCAGGAGCGGGCGGCGGAGAGGAAGCGCTGGACAGCGCGCTCGTCGCGGGCGCCGCGCGGGTCGAGGATTTTGATGGTGACGGGGCGCTCCATGGAAACCTGGACGCCGCGGTAGATGCGGGAAATGTCGTCGCGTCCGAGGCGTTCTTCAATGCGGCATCCGCCGATGACGCTGCCGATGGCGGGTTCGGGGGTGGCCTCGATGCCGCTGGGCGGGAGGGGGGTCTTTTGCAGGTCTTCGGGCGTGTCGAGGAGCAGGGGCGCCTGGGCGGCGGGGGGCGGT
>CAYYEE010000697.1:0-2372 GCA_964470775.1 uncultured Planctomycetota bacterium
CGCGCCTCCGGAGGGCGCGGCGTCTATTCACTATGATAACTCGCTTGATTTGGGATTAGTGTAGTGTTTCAGAAATAGCTTTGCTATCTCTGAAACACTACACGACACAAACCCGGCGCTTGACGCGTCTAAAGTATCGAGTTAGCCCGCCCTGTGGTGTTTCGGAAATGCCTTGCATTTCCGAAACACCACATTAGAGGGCGCCAGTGTACCAGAGCCGCGACGCGCAACAAGCTTTATGGGGGCCGGGCGCCCGCAACGGCGGGCGCGCGAGGGGAGGCAGGCTACGCTTTGCGGGTGATGGCGCTGCCGGGATCGCCGCGGACCGCGCAGTGGCGGACAAAGGGCGCGGCGAGAGCGGCGAGGCGGCGCATTTCCTCGCCGGTGTAGGGCTTCACTTCGGCAAGAGAGGGGTCGAGGGTGTTGATGGGGCGGAAGTTCTGGAGGTAATAGTGGCTGGCTCCGCGGATGGCCAGGGCGGCGCCGAGGATGTCGTCGTCGGTGTGGAAGGGGGGGCAGACGGTGGTGCGGAACTCGTGGCTGACGCCGGAGCCGATGAGGATTTCGATGGAGGCGCGGATGTCGTTGAGGTTGACCTCGGCGCCCGCGGTTCGCGAATAGCGTTCGTCGAGTGGGGCTTTGATGTCCATGGCGACGTGCTCGACCATGCGTTTGCTGATGAGGTCCTTGAGCACGTCCGGGCGGGATCCGTTGGTGTCGAGCTTGACGGCGAAACCGGCGTTGAGGAAGGTCTGGATGAGGTCTGAGAGGGCGGGATGGAGGGTCGGCTCGCCGCCGCTGATGACGACCCCGTCGATCCATCCTTTTCTGGAGACAAGAGCCTCCATGATCTTGGGGATGGGGATGGATTCGAGCTGTTTGGCGTCGCCCAGCAGGTGGGAGCCGTGGCAGAAGGGACAGCGGAAATTGCAGCCGGGCAAAAACAGAACGGCGGCCAGCCGGCCCTCCCAGTCGAGGAGCGAGTTCTCGATGAATCCCTTAACCGGCGGCAACGGCGCCACGGGCGCTCTCCAGGCACAGGAGGAGCTCTTCGGACTTGGGGGCGCGGCCTTCCCAGCGGGCGATGTGGCGGTTGTCCTTTTCGATGACGACGACGGGCAGGGTGTCGTCAACGTCATACCAGGCGCCTTCGGCGCGGCCGTCAACGGTGGCCTGGTCGTAGTAGTTGACTTGAACGTGCTTTTCGAGTTCAGCTGACTGGCGGAAGAGGTTGTCCAGACGGCCAAGGGCCTTTTTGCATTTTCCGCAGTTTTCGATGCCGAAAATGTTGACGCGCGTCATGGGGCAGCATCCTTTCATCATTCACATGTTCCCTCAGGAACGGAGTTGCGTTGGGATTCACACAGTGGCGGCAGACGTTTCGGGAGCGACCGTGTAGAGACCCCGGCGGCGGTCTTTGAGCTCGCCGAGTTTGGACTTGTTCCAGTTGTTGATGCGGCTGTAGTAGCCGACGATGCGGGTGATGCCGTAGACGTCCTTGGAGCCGCAGTACTCGCACTGTTCGAGGATGCGCGGCATGAGGCGCTGGCAGCCTTCGCAGTGGGTGAACTCGGGGGAGATGGTGAGCTGGGCGGCGCGGGTCTTGTCGAAGGTCTTGCGGACGAGGGCGAGAACGCTGGCCGGGGAGGGGCGCTCTTCGCCGACAAAGGCGTGGATGATGGCGCCGGATTCGATGAGGGGGTGGAACTTGCTCTGGAGGCGGATGCGGGTGATGAGGTCAACAGGAGCGTCCGCGCGGAGATGGATGCTGTTGGTGTAGTACATCTCGTCGTCGGCGATGCTGCCCTTGACGAGTTCCTTGGCCGCGGGGTAGCGCGCGAGGTCGACCTTGGCGAGGCGGCGCGTGGCGCTTTCGGCGGGGGATTCTTCGAGGGCGAATTTGATCTTGTGCTGGCGGGTGGCTTCTTTGCAGCGGAAGTGCATGTTGGTGACGATGCGGAGTCCGAGCTTGATCATTTCGTCGGACTCGTGGAGCTCCTGGCCGGTGAGGTACTGGACGCATTCGTTGAGGCCGAGGAGGCCGATGATGTATGTGGACTTTTCGAGGTCCACGTAGGGGTTGCCGTCCTTGGCCTTTTTGCCGATCTGCCAGAGGGGCAGGTGGGAGGCGCCCATGAGCTTGGCGATGAAGGCCTTTTTCTCGAGGTGCGCTTGGATGGCAATGTCCATGGCGCGGTCGATTTCGCGGTAGAGGCCTTGGAGGTTGCCGCGGCCGGCGCGCATGGCGGCCGAGGCTTCGGCCGCGCCGCTGCGTCTGCAACTGGCGGGCGAGGAAGGCTGCCTGTCGATTCGCATTCTCAAGCGACGCGGCCCGCCGGCGACGGCACCGCTCAGGCTGGCGCTGCCGCGGC
>CAYYEE010000698.1:0-2359 GCA_964470775.1 uncultured Planctomycetota bacterium
GGGCGCACGACCAAATTCGGGACATGCGATAAGAGTGGTAAGATTTTGCTTGCAAAGTATATGCATGTGCATATATTTGCAGGTATGAACACTACTCCTTCGACTCCCGCCGATATCCTCCGCCAGATTGCCTCAATCCACCGCATGGAGCCGGGTAAGCTCTGCGTTATGCGAGAGGGGAAGTCCGGGACATACTACAATCATCAATACCGCGAAGACGGACGAGCGAGAAGCGTCTATGTGCCCCGCGACCAAGTCGAGGCTGTCCGGGAGAACACCGAAAACTATGGAAAGTTCCAGTCGCTGGTGGAGCAATATGCCGGACAAATCGTCACCGAAACACGGGCCGAACGACTGGGCACCAAAAAAAAACGCCAAACGACTTTCTCGCCGCACAAGACCAAGAACTCCAAGGGTTGATCGACCTGTTCCTTTCGCATGCGGAAAACGCCCCCTCGGTCCTTGATATCGAAGGGATGGTCCGAACGGTTCTCTTCAAGACCGGAGCAGAGGTGATGGCCCACTTGTTCCAAGCCGTTGCCGACCGCGTTGACGCCGCCTATCAGCCTCGGGCCGGAGAACATCTCAAGGCAAGGGAGACCATCCAGGCCCAATGCCTGTTCGGAACCTTCACGTTCGAGCGAACCTACTACTGGTCCGCCGCTTGGGGCGGACATTGCCCAGCGGACGATGCGCTGGGGTTGGAGGCGGGGCACTCCTTGGCCTTGGTTCGCCTCGTATGCTTGGAAGGAGCCGACGAAACCAGCTTCGACAAGGCGCAGCGGCATCTGGAGCAAACCGGCGGCATTGCCGTGGAGGCCAGACAAATCCAGAGGCTAGTGCAACGGTTGGGGCCGGCTCTGAACAAATGGCCTGAACGCAAGGAGCACTCCCCCGCCGAGGCCTCCGCGCCCATCCCCATCCTTTACGTCAGCGCGGACGGCACCGGTATCCCGATGCGCAAAAGTGAACTGCTGGGGCGCAAGGGCAAGCAACCCGACGGAAAGGCCAAAACCCGCCAAGTGTATTTGGGCTGCGTGTTCACTCAGCACAAAACCGATGAAAAGGGGCGCCCCATAAGAGACTGGGAGTCCACAACCTACGTTGCCAGCATGCAGAGCATTAACGTGTTCGGCCCGCTCTTACGGCAGGAGGCCATCCGCCGGGGCATGGGCGCGGCTAAACAGGTGGTGCTCCTCGTTGACGGAGCCGAGGGACTCGAACGCATGGGACAAATCAACTTCAAGAATGCGATCCAGATCGTGGACTTTTATCACGCCATGGAGCATGCCGGACTCGTGCTGACCGCCCTGTTGGGCAGCAAGGTCCACCCTGACTACGAGCCCCGGCGCCGACACTGGGCAAAGCGTCTCCTGCGAAATGGCGTCGCCAAGCTCTTGAGTGATGTTCGCCGCGAATGTGCGGGCCAGCCCTGCGCATCCGCCGTGGAAGCCGAATTACACTACTTCGATAACAACATCTATCGCATGCAGTACGGAACGTTCCGCAAAATGAACTTCTTCATTGGTTCAGGTGTCATCGAAGCCGGATGCAAAACCGTGATCGGCCAGCGTTGCAAACAATCCGGCATGTTCTGGAGCCAATCTGGCGCCGAACACATCCTCGCCCTTCGTGCCCTACACGCGAGCCGTCAGGACAACGACTTCTGGAAACTCCGCCTCTTGCAACGTTCCGTCCAACTCCACGGCGCCGCGAAATCCGCGTGACCGCTCCCTGTCCACTCTGTCCACTATGAAGAAATTTGTCTTACGCCCCCGCCAACGGTCCGCTTCTTCTGGTTGTCTTTGCGGGCCGCGGTCCGTATCATCCCGTTCCCATGGTCCCCTTGGACAACATCCGCATCGTGCTCGTCAACCCCGTCTACGGCGGCAACGTCGGGTCGGCCTGCCGCGCCATGATGAACATGGGCCTCTCGCAGCTCGCCCTCGTGAATCCCCGCCCCGGCTTCGATTGGCAGGCCGCCGCCACCATGGCCTGCCACGCCGGCGACATCCTGGCCCGCCGCCGGGAATTCGCCACCGCCGCCGACGCCGTCGCCGACTGCGGCCTCGTCGCCGGCACGTCCAACCGCGGCGGCCTCTACCGCGACCATGCCAAAACCCCCCGCGAATGGGCCCCCCGCCTCCTCGAAGCCGCCCTCGACGCCCCCGTCGCCATCCTGTTCGGCTCCGAAGACAACGGCCTTTCCCTCGACGACCTCGCCCTCTGCACCCAGTTCATCCGCATCCCTTCCTCCGACGCCTATAAATCCCTCAATCTCGCCATGTCCGTCATGGTCTGCGCCTACGAGCTGTTCACGGCCTCCGGCACCTTCGAGCCCCCCCAGGAACGCTCCGCC
>CAYYEE010000699.1:0-2350 GCA_964470775.1 uncultured Planctomycetota bacterium
GCCGGGATTGGCCACCAGCCGCGCCTTGCGGATCTCCTCGCGGAAGAGTTCGGGCAGTCCGTAGACCGCCTGCGACAGCCGCGCCGCGTCCGTATGCTCGTGCTTGTAGTGCTTGGTGTACTCGGCGGCGTCCTTGATCCGGTAGTCAGCGCTGAGGTCGACAACGGCAATGCCCCGCTCCAGCAGCGCGGGCACGTGCTCCATAGCCACCGTGTGGGGCAAGGCGATGAACGCCACGTCCATGACGGGCAGGTCCTTCGGCTCCATGCTGGAGCAGCGCATATCGAGCCGCCCGCGCAATTGAGGCCATGTTTCTGAAATCAGCGGCTGCGGCTCACGGCGGGAGCCGAGATACACGATCTCGACGTCTGTCCGCCGCAGGAGAATATTAATGAGTTCAAGACCGGCATAGCCGGTAGGTCCGAGAATCCCGGCGCGAATCATGTCTGGGGGCCTCTCCGTGGAAGATGCGAATTGCGATAATATAACACCCCGCGGCGTTGGGGCGCAATGCGCTTGGCGCCATGACGCGCCTATGCTATCTTTCTTTGCGGACGTCCGCCGCAATTTCGCGTCGTGAGAGGAACAAGGCATGAACGTGTACGAAGCCATCGCTAACAGGCGCAGCATCCGCGCCTATCAGAACCGCCGCATCGAGCCCGACAAGTTGCGTCGCGTGTTGGAGGCGGGAAGGCTGGCGCCGTCGGCGCGCAACGCCCAGATCTGGCGGTTTGTCGTGGTTCAGGACCGCGAGAAGCTCCAGAGCCTTGTGCCGGTGTGCCGCAACCAGGCGTTTGTGGGCCAGGCCGCCGCCTTGATCGCAGGCTGCGCGACAACGCACGACCATGTCATGACGTGCGGCCAGCCCGCGTATCCTATCGACCTGGCCATCGCGCTCGACCACATATCGCTGGCGGCGGTGGAAGAGGGGCTGGGCACATGCTGGATCGGCGCGTTCTTCGAGCAGCCCATGCGCGAGGCGCTGGGTATCCCGGCTGACGTTCGCGTCGTGTGCGCGATGACGATGGGCTACCCGTCGGAGATCCCGGCCGCCAAGTCACGCAAGCCTTTTGACGAGGTCTTCTGCTTCGAGCGCTATGACGCGGAAGGGGGGGCGACCCGGTGAGACTGGCCTCGGCGCTTCTGCTCTGCGCAATGTGTCTTGCGGCGTGTTCGGGCGGACAGGACAGCGGCCGCTACGAGATGCTGTGCAGTCTGATCCTGGATGAGAACTCCGACTGGTACAAGGGCATGGCGCGCTGGAAGGAGTTGGTGGAGCAGCGATCCAAGGGGCGCGTGCGCATGACCATTCACACCCGCGCGTCGCTGGCCAGCGGCAACCAGCGCACCGAACGTGACTTCCTGAGGCAGGGCGTGCTGCACGCTGTCTTGCAGTCCAATCTGCTGCTCTACGATTTGGATCACCGGTGGGGCGTTTTCAGCCTTCCGTGGCTGTTCCCCGATTACAAGACGGCCAACGCCGTGTGCGACGGGCCGGTGGGGCAGGAGATGCTGGCGGCCTTGGAGCACAGCGGCATCACGGGCCTGGCCTTTGGCGTGAACGGCTTCCGCCAGTTGACCAACAACAAGCGGCCCATCGAGAGTCTGGACGACATGAAGGGCCTGAACGTTCGCGTGCCAGGCGCCATGTACATCCCGATCTTCCGCGCCATGGGCGCGGACCCCAGCCAGATGAGCTTTGGCGAGCTGTTCCTGGCGCTGCGCCAGGGGGCCATGGACGGGCAGGAGAACCCGGTGTCCGTAATCCTTTCCTCCAGGCTCTACGAGGTCCAGCCATATCTAACGAAGTGGGACTATTCGTTCGACTGCCTGGTTCTGTGCGTGAACACCGAATTCTTCCGCAAACTGCCGGCGGACTTGCAAGAGCTGTTGCGCCAGTGCGCCAAGGAGGCTATGGCTTATCAACGAGCCGCGGTCGAGGAGTCGGAGCGGCGCGGCCTCGATGCGCTGAAGAACAAGGGCGTGAAGGTGACGACGCTGGCGCCGGACGCGCTGGGCCGGTTCAAGGCCGCGATGGCCACTCTGGACGATGACTTCGCCAAGGACTTCGGGGAGGACCTGGTGCGACGCTGCCGGGCCGCCGCGGCCAAGGCGGTCTCCGGTCCCGCGCAGCAGTAGGGGGGCTGAACGTGATGCGGCGCCTGGGCTGCTTTGTGGCGAACGCCGAGCGCTGGCTGGCGGGCGGGGCGCTGTTGCTGCTGGCGGGGCTGGTGTGCGTCCAGATCGTCTGCCGCGCCTTCTCGCTTTCAATATCATTCACGGAGGAGATCGCGCGGTTCATCCTGGTCTGGTGCGTCATGCTGGGCGCGGCGGCGGCGGTTCGGGAGGG
>CAYYEE010000700.1:0-2329 GCA_964470775.1 uncultured Planctomycetota bacterium
CCGGTGGGGAGCCGTCTGCCCAGCATCGAGGCGGCGAGCCGCGAGTTGAACGCGAGCTATGTGACGACGCAGAGAGCCTACCGGTTGCTGGTGGAAGAGGGGATTCTGGAGTCGAGCCCAGGGGTGACGGGGACGCGGGTGATCGCCATGGCGCCGCGCGCTCCCAAAACGCGGCACCTGGTGCTGGGCGGGGTGTTCCGCCCGCTGCGCGTGCGCAACGAGGCCGAGAACTTTGCGCTGGACATGTTCGAGGGGGTGTGCCGGACCGCGGCCTCGCGGCGCGTTGCGCTCTTGATCCACCGCATGGGGCGGGACGCGGAGGGGACGTTGGGGGCGGTGGAGAAGGCGCTGGCGGATTTTGAGAATGGGGCGGCGCAGGGGGTTGTGCTGGACCAGATTGTGCCGGACGAGGAGGCGCGGAAGGTGGAGGCGGCGGGGTGTCCGGGGGTGATGTTCTGCCGCCATCCCGAAGGCGTTGAGATCGACAGCGTTGCGCCGGACATGGAGTGGGCGGGCCGGGAGCTGGGGCGGCGGGCGCTGGAGGCGGGGTACGAGCGCATCGCGGTATGCGCGGGGTCGCCGGGTTATCCCGGCGATAGCGCCATCCGCAGGACTCGGGCCGCCTTCTTCGCGGGCTATCTTGCGGGCATCGTAGGATCGGTGTTTCCTCGTGGGGCGATCTCGATTCGCTATGAACCGCCGCCGGAGATGTCGCCGGCCTATAAGGACGACGACGCGGTGTTTGACTGGTATGGCGTGCCGCGCGCGCCGGGCGGGGCGCGGACGCTCTTCGTCATGACCAACGACATGACCGCCATCCGGCTGGTTTGCGTGTTGCGGCAAAGGGGTTATCGTGTGCCGGAGGACGCGGGGGCGATCGGGATGCTCGACGCGGACTGCAACCGGCACGGCGACATGCGGGTGACGACGTGGCGGATTGATCCGTTGGAGATGGGAGGGGCGGCCGTGGAGATTCTGCTGGACCGACTGGAGTTCCCGGAGCGCCCGCTGACGCGGCGCTATCTCAAGCCGGAGTTCGTAGACCACGGAACGTTGTAGGAGGGAGGCCGATGACTGGCCAGGGACCGCGGAGGCGCGAGGGGTTGGCGGCGTTCACGCTGATCGAGCTTTTGGTGGTGGTGGCGATTATCGCCATTCTTGCGGCCATGCTGCTGCCCGCGCTTTCGGCCGCGCGGGAAAAGGCGCGGCGGAGCAACTGCCTTTCGAGTCTCAAGCAATCGGCGATGGCCCTGGAGAGCTACTGCGGCGACTTTGGGGGGTATTACCCCTCGTGGCCCGCCGCGGGCGGGCCCTATGACATCGGTACCCAGGGCGCCACGAGCCAGGGCGGCGCCTATGGCATGGACGCGGGCCTTTACGGCGACGGCGTGGACGCGGTGAGGACCGGGGGCACGTCCAAGCCCGACCCGGCCGACTGCGCCTATAATCCCCGCGTTCCCTATGGCAACTTCCGCACGATCTTTAACGGAACCACCGACACCACGCCCTGCCCAACCGGCACGTCAACGGCGCCTGCCGGCGGTTTGCGGCCCAACGGCCGCCTGAACACCGCGCCCATTGGCGCGGGCAACCTGATGACCGGCGGCTATCTGCGCGACGTGAGAACGCTGTTCTGCCCTTCCGCCGGCGACACCATGCCCGCGGACAGCGAGTACGCCCCCTCCGCGGATGGAACTCCCTTGCCGCCCATGACCGGCGTTGTCACGAGCCTGCGCCAGATCAAGCGGGCCGGCGGCTATGACGGCAAGGCCATGACCCACGGAACGTGGAGCGGACAGAGTCTCTACAGGACCAACCCCATGGTCGGGTCGTCCAGCCTCTACATCAATTACCTCACCATCCAGTCTCACTACAACTACCGCAACGTTCCGTCCATTGTGTTCGTCTATAGCCAGACCCACTATGACGCGGCGTTCGCGGCCGGGCTGCTCCAGCCTGGCGCGCGCATCAAGGGCATTCGGCCCGCCCGGGTGTTGCTGCCCGGTGAACCGTTCTTCCGTACGCAGCGCGAGCAGGGCGCGCGCGCCATACTCACGGACAGCTTTTCCTCCAGCCGCAACTACTACCACACCGGCCCGGAGCCCGGCATGGCCCTCTACGCGCACCGCGACGGCTACAACGTCCTTTACGCCGACGGCAGCGCCAAATGGCATGGCGACCCGCAGCAGAGCATTGTCTGGTACGACGTGTACTATCCAAGCGCCGGGGGCGGCAAGTACGGTCCGTTTCAGATGGCTCTGGAGCGCAACTGCATTGGATCGTGGACCACGGCGGCTGGCGCGCCCACGGTGACCAATTACAGCAGCGC
>CAYYEE010000701.1:0-2324 GCA_964470775.1 uncultured Planctomycetota bacterium
CCGCCACCCCGGCCTGGGCCAAGGCCGCCACGTCCGACGGCTCGCGCCCCTCACGCCCCCGCGTGGCGCACGCCACCACCCCCACCCGCGCCAAACGGAGCCGCCGGGCTTGCTCTATCACGCGCCGCGCCATGTCCGGCGTGTCCAGCGGCGGCCGCGTGTTCGGCATGCACAAAATCGTCGTGAAGCCTCCGGCCAGCGCCGCCCGGAGCCCGCTCTCAATCGTCTCCGCGTCCTCCCCACCCGGCTCGCGCAGGTGCACATGCACGTCCACAAGCCCCGGCGCCACGATCAACCCCTCGGCTCGAATCTCCTTGGCGGGTCCCCTCTCCGGCTCAATGAATCGCCCGTTCTCCATCCAGACATCCCGCTGGCCCTCGGTCCCAGCCGCGGCGTCCACAACCCACCCGCCGCGAATCACGACCTTCGACATGCCTCGCCTCCGTGATATCCCGCCTCAGACACGCCAACCACGCCAACAAGCGTAACCCCATCACGCACCGTAATCAACGCTCCCAGGCCCTTGATCTTCCGTGCACCCGCAACTAGAATCCAAGCAGTCCCGTTCCCGCAGCGAGAATCTGCAAATGTCAACGCAACGCCACAGAACAGCCGTCTTCGCCCTCGCTATCCTGGTGGCCGCGTTGCCTATCCTTGCCTGCGCCGCGGCGCCCCAGGACAGCCCCCTCGCCCCAACCGACAGCGTCATGGCCGCGTGGAACCAATGCGCCACGCTGGGCGTTGCGCCTTTCGGCGGCCGGGGCGGCGCCTCCAGCGGCCTCCTCGGCGCTGCCTGGGACGCCACCCTCGCCCACGAACACGCCTCTCTCCTCAGCCACGCCTTCTGGCTCGCCTCTCGGCGGATTTGCGCGTCCCGCCCCCCCCTCGCCTTCCTGCGGCGGCTCGTCATTTAGACCATCTCTTTCCCGACGCCCGTCCGGTTCCGAAGCGCGCTGGCTCCTCGGCAAGCCCCTTCACTGCCGTTCGTTCAACCTCGCCCGCGAAAAGGGAAAGAATAGATGACCGCTACAACCAACGTCTGCCGGTGCAATCACTGCAAGAAGGACGTGACTTTTCACGTCAATCCAGTGAACCACCTCCAGCAGCTTCTCATGACCATCTTCACCCTTGGCCTGTGGCTGCCCATGTGGATCGTCTCCGCCGTGGCCAGACCCAAAATCTGCGACGCCTGCCAGAAGCCGATCTACGAATAACCGCCGTAAGAACCACGCGCCGCGCAGACGCCCGCATGTGGGGGCTGCGCGGCGCGTCGTTTCCCCGTCCGCGCGGCGGCACTACTTCAACCACTGACCCGTCTTTGCGTCCAGCACGAACGTCAGCGACTTGCCCCCCTCCGCCTCTATTGTCACCTCGCAACGGTCCCCTCTGACCCTGAACGCCTTGACCGGCGCGTCCAGATACTCGCCAGCCACCGCGAACCGATTCCAGAACCGCCCCCTTCGATCCCATGCGAACATGCCTCGGTCCGTGCCCATCCACACCCGGTCCGCGCCGAACGCAAACCCAAGGACCTCCAGCGTGTCATAGCCGAACAGCCCCTTGAAGAGCTGGACCTCCTTGCGCTCCGTGTCCGCCAGCGCCAGCTCCGGCCCGAACCACACCAACCCCTTCTCCACCGGGTCCTCCGCCTTCCATGAGGCCGCCTCCAGCGAACTCATCGCCTTGAAGAAGTCGGCGTCCCGCCTGACCATCTCGGATCGCGCCTCGTCCGCGCCGCCACGCGCCTTGAGCCTTGCCCGGACCACCAGCCGCGGCTTCTCCTCGTCCGCTGCAAAACTCCACCGTTTGTCCCGAATCAATTCCAACGTCCTCCCCCCGCCCTGGCCGTACACCATCACGCTGTATTCGACGCCCGGCAGCAGACCCTTGACCACGGCCCCGCCCGCCGCCTTCATACACAACGAAGACACGGGTGGCGGCTCCTCGTCGCCTTTGGCCGGCAGCGAGATCCGGAGGCCCGCCAAGACGTCCTGGCCGAAAGGCTGGCCGTTCTCATCTCGCAATTCGACGACCGCAGACCTCGCGGGCGACAGCCTCACTGCGACCTCCTGGGTGGCCCCCTCGGCCGCTGGCGCCGCCTCGAAGCACGCCGCCTGGCTGCTGTCGCTGGAACGCGCATAGCCCCTCACAGGCCGCGAACGCGTCAGACCCACAACGTAGACCCGCCCGTCCGCGCCGGCTGTCAACCTGCCCCGTGGCCGGCCGAGCCGCAATTCCCCCAGCCTATGAAGGCACTCCTCCATGGATATGATCGCGCGCGGCGCCGGTCCGTTCTACTACCTGCCGAAGATGGAGAGCCACCT
>CAYYEE010000702.1:0-2320 GCA_964470775.1 uncultured Planctomycetota bacterium
AGTTGGCTTTGAGGCGCGGGCAATTTCGTCCAAGCTATTTGACTGGCAGGCCGATATCGTGCGTTGGGCTTGCCGCCGCGGGCGCAGCGCCATATTCGCTGACTGTGGGCTTGGTAAGACGCCGATGCAGATTGAGTGGGCGCGGGAAGTGTGCGAGCACACCGGGGGCGACGTGCTGATTCTGGCGCCGCTGGCGGTGTCGGCACAGACACAGCGCGAGGGCCGCAAGTTTGGCGTGGACGTGACGGTGTGCCGTGAGCTTGAAGACGTTCGGACAGGACTCAACGTGGCGAACTACGAGAGGCTTGAGCGCTTCAAGGGCCACACGTGGGCAGGGATTGTCCTGGACGAAAGCAGCATCCTCAAGGGGTTTGATGGTAAGTTCCGCAAGGACATAACGGACTACGTGCGGACGATTCATTACAGGCTGGCCTGCACGGCAACGCCGGCGCCGAATGACCTCATCGAGTTGACGAATCACGCCGAGTTTCTGGACGTGATGAGCGGCAAGGAAATCATCGCGCTGTTCTTCCGCCAGGATGGGAACACGACTCACGCCTGGCGGCTCAAGGGCCACGCCCGCGAGGCGTTTTGGGCGTGGCTTGGGGAATGGTCCGTTGCATGCCGCAAGCCGTCAGACCTGGGCTTTGATGATGGGGCGTTTGTTCTCCCACCAATGAACATGAACGAGCACATCGTGGCCAGCAAGCCCCAAGCTGGGAGACTGTTTGTCATGGAGGCCTGGACGCTGAATGACCAGAGGGCGGCGCGGCGCGAAAGCATGGGCGAGCGCGTGAAGCTGTGTGCGGATTTGGTCAACGGCTCAAGCGAGCCTTGGATTGTGTGGTGCGACCTCAACGCAGAGAGCGAGGCGCTTGCGCGGGCCATTCCCGGGGCTGTTGAAGTGCGCGGTTCTGACACCGTGGAACATAAGGAGAAGTCGCTACAGGGCTTTACGGACGGCACAATCCGCGTTCTGGTGACGAAGCCAAGCATCGCCGGGCACGGTATGAACTGGCAGCACTGCGCCAACACGGCCTTCGTCGGAATCAGCCACAGCTATGAGATGTTCTACCAAGCCGTGCGGCGGTTCTGGAGATTCGGACAGACACGGCCGGTCAACGTTCACATCATCGTGAGCGAGGCTGAGGGCGCTGTCCTGGAAAACATACGACGCAAGGAGCGGCAGGCGTCCGAGATGTTTGACGAACTGGTCAAGCATATGGCGGTTTACAGCGCGGTTAGCCACAAGGCAAACCGGAACGAAATGGCCTATGCGCCGGCGCTTGAGATGGCGCTTCCGGCGTGGGCATGAAAGGGAAAAGCATGAGCGGACTTCCTAGCGTGTTGCATCAGGAGTTTGGCGAGAACTGGGCGCTTTACCATGGCGATTCGTGCGAGATCATCAAAGGTTTGAAGCCTGACAGTGTGGGGTTGTCGGTGTTTTCGCCACCTTTTCCGGGGATGTACGCCTACACAAACAGCCCGCGTGACGTTGGCAACGTGCGCAACTTCACCGAGTTGATTGACCACATGGCATTTCTCATGGGAGAGCTTTGGCGAATCACCATGCCGGGGCGGTCTTGCTGCATCCATTTGACGCAGGAGCCGGTCTTCAAGGGCAAGGACGGCTACGTTGGACTGCGCGACTTTCGCGGCGACGTGCTGAGGCGCATGGAGCAACACGGATGGGTTTACTTCGGCGAAGTTGCCATTGACAAAGACCCGCAGATCAAGGCCAGCAGAACCAAGGAGCACACGCTGCTGTTCAAGACGCTTGCGCAAGATTCGTCATGCTGTCGCATGGCCATGTGTGACTACATGCTGCAATTCCGCAAGCCTGGAGAGAACCCAATCCCGATTAAGGCAGGCAGACATCCGCGATGGAATCCTGAGGGGGGGTGGATTACCGAAGACGAATGGTGCGAGTGGGCGGCGCCGGTGTGGTACAGGGCCGGGCAGAACAAGATGCGCGAGCGATTCCCGAACTATCCGGGACTGCACACCAAAACAGACGGCATCCGCGAAACGGACGTTTTGGGCACACACGCGGCCAAGGAACAAGACGACGAAAAGCACCTGTGCCCGTTGCAACTTGGCGTCATCGAGCGCGCCGTCAAGCTGTGGAGCGCGCCCGGCGACGTGGTGTATTCTCCGTTTGCCGGCATCGGCAGCGAAGGTTACAAGGCCGTGCAGTTGGGGCGGAAGTTCATCGGGTCCGAACTCAAGGAGAGCTACTGGCGTGTGGCTTGCCAGAATCTCCGCGAAGCCGAAGCGCAGTTGTCGAAGAAGCAGACCGGCCTTTTCGCGGAGGCCGCCC
>CAYYEE010000703.1:0-2320 GCA_964470775.1 uncultured Planctomycetota bacterium
TGCTCCTCCCAGCCCTCAGCGCCGCGCGCGAAAAGGCCCGGCGCTCCAACTGCATGAGCAACCTGTCGCAGATCGGCAAAGCCTTCATAGCCTACTCCGGCGATTACAACGGCTATCTCCCCAGTTGGGCCGGATGGTGGGGCGAAGGATACACTTGGTGCCGCGACGCCGCCGGCAACCCCACCTTCAGCGCCAGCCAGCCCTGCGCCAGCCTCACCAGCCAGCCCGACGGCTACGACCACCGCAACCCCCAGAGCCTCTTCACCGCCACCTACACCAGCCAGAACCAAACCGTCAACGCCTGCTATGGCCCCGCCAACGTCCGCTGGCGCTGCATGGGCGTCGGCTCCTTCCCCTCCGGCGCCCGCAAAGCCGATCTCGTCCCCGGCCGCCTCAACTGCGCCCCACAGGGCCTCGGCCTCCTCCTCACCTGCGGCTACATCGCCGACTCCGCCGTCTTCTATTGCCCCACCGCCTCCAACATGCCCAGAGACTACACCTACAACGACGGAACCTATGAACCCCTCAACTCCCTTGCCAAGTGGCAAGCCGTCGGCGGCCGCGATGGCCGCGCCCTCCAGTTCGGCGACTATCGCGGCGACAGCAAAGGCCCCTTCTGCGTCCGCTACTACGAAGGCACCTACGGCCTCTCCACCGCCATCGAATCCAGCTACGCCTACCGCAATGTCCCCCTCTTCACCTGGAGCGGATGGCACCGCTACAACGACCGGCTCATGCCCTACGCCCAGCCCTACACCAAACCCGCCGTCACCCTCGGCAACGGCCAGCCCGCCTTCCGCACCCTGCGCGAACTCAACAACCGAGTCCTCGTCACCGACGCCTGGGCCAAAGGAACCACCTTCGACGGCCTATGGCGCAAGTGGGCCAGCCTCAACGTCACCACCCTCGACGACACCCGCAAAGTCGCCGGCTTCGGCATCACCGGCCACCGCAGCGCCTACTCCGCCCTATACGGCGACGGCCACACCGCCAGCTACGAAGACCCCCAGGAAAAACTCATCTGGCACTTGCAGGGATTCCGCGACGGCTCCGCAGGCAGCTACACCAACGTCAAATCCGGCGGCGACGGCTACTACAACAACCTCAGCGTCAACTGGGAATACCGCATCCTCTCCCGCTTCGCCACCCACACCACCGACGCCTGCGACTTCGTCGACAACATGACCGCGTGGAGCGTCTGGCACGGCTTCGATACCCGCGCCGGCATCGACAACTGACGCAAAGGGGCGGCCCATCGGGCCGCCCCCACAGCCAATCCAAAAATCGCCGCCGCCTTCACACCCCTCTCATTCCTCCCCCTTCGTGTCCCCCTCCTCCGGTCTTCCTGCCTCAAAATCCGCCACCACCGCCTCCGCCCGCTCCACATCCTTTCGCGACACCATCACCTTCGCCGCCCCCCCTCTCGAATACTTATACATCCGGTCCGCCATATCCGTCGCCGACTCATCCACCTCCGCCTCCACACCCGCGTCCTCCAGCGCCCCCCGCAGCAATGCGCATGTCACCGGGTCGCTCTCATAGATCACCACAGGGTCCAGCCCCGGGTCCACCGCCCGCGCCTCATCGTCCAACTCATCCGCCTCCGCCGCGCTCCAGCTCTCCAACACCACCCCGTGATCCGGACACTCCTCCCCCACCCGCTTCCGCCAGAACCCCTTGCACTTCGGACAATAGCCCGACGGCACAAGCCGCATCCCGCAAACCTCGCACTTCCCCGGCTCCGGCCGCTCCGCCTCGTCACGGCACTTCGGACAAAAGAACGGATGCTCCGTGCGGTCCGCGCTCATACACCCCTCCTTGCTTTGGGCCTCAACCGCCCGTAATCAGCCGCCAAACGTCGTTCCAAGTCGTAAACAGCGCCAGCGCCAGCAAAACCGCCAGACCCACGTAACTCGCCCCCGTCTGCACGCGCTCGCTCACCGGCTTGCGCCGCGCCTTCTCCACTGCCGCAAACACCAGATGCCCCCCGTCCATCACAGGAATCGGCAGCAAGTTCAACAGCCCCAAGTTCAGGCTGATCATCCCAAGGTAGTAAAGCAACTTGGAGACACCTATCGTCGCCGCCGCATACGTAATCCGCGCAATCGCGATCGGCCCCCCCAGGTGCTTGCTCGCCACCCGCCCCGTCACAAACGCCTGCAGCGTGCTATACACCCGCGCCACCCACAACACCGCCTTGCGCGTCCCCAGCTTCAACGCCATCAGCGGCCCCAGCGAAGGCGCATACTCCCGCTGCCGCCAATACACCCCAGAGTCCCACCCCGGCTCCGGCGTCACCGTCGCCGTCCTCTTCTCGTCC
>CAYYEE010000704.1:0-2315 GCA_964470775.1 uncultured Planctomycetota bacterium
CGCGGGCGGAAGCGCAGCGCTGTCGGGCGGCGAGTTCTATCTGGGCGGCGGCGGCGGCACCCCGGTGCAGCGTGCGGCGGGCTTCGAGGACGCCACCGAGGATTTCTTCCAGTACCTGATGATGGCCGGCGGCCCCGGCGCCGATGCGGATGCCGATTCGTCTCTGTCTTGCCGCCGTTGCCGTTCATCCGCGGGAGGCGTATAATCACTGTCTCTTGCGCGGAATAGGGCGTTCACCCCGGAGAGGATCAAGACCTTGGCGCTTCTGGAAGTGGAAGGACTGAAGAAGGCCTACCACCGCCGCGTGGTGGTGGACGGCGTGTCCTTTGCCGTGGAAGCAGGCGTGATCGTGGGGCTGTTGGGGCCCAACGGCGCGGGCAAAACCACGTCGTTCCGCATGACCATCGGCATGATCCCTTCCGACGGCGGCCGGGTGATCTTTGACGGCAAGGACGTGTCGCGCGATCCTATGTTCCGCCGCGCGCGGCAGGGCATGGGCTACCTTTCTCAAGAGGCGTCGGTCTTCCGCCGGCTGTCGGTGTGGGACAACGTGATGGCCATTCTGGAGTTGATCCGCATGCCGCCGGCGGCGCGGCGCAAGCGGTGCGAGCAACTGCTCGAACGCATGGGCATCCTGCAGCTGTCCAAATCGCTGGCGTGCAATCTGTCCGGCGGCGAGCGGCGGCGGTTGGAGATCGCGCGGGCGCTGGTGACGAACCCGCGCATGATTTTGCTTGACGAGCCGTTCAGCGGGGTGGACCCCAAGGCCGTGCAGGAGATTCAGGGCATTGTGATGGAGCTGCGCCGGGAAGGCATCGGCATCCTGGTGACGGACCACAATGTCCACGATACGCTGAGCGTGACGGACCACTCGTTCATCATCAGCGGCGGCCGCATCGAGGCGGCGGGCACGCCGCAGGAACTGCTCTCCAACCCCCGGGCGCGGGAGCTGTACTTCGGCGACCGCTTGCAGATCGGCCACATCGCCCGGCCTGGAGGCGAGGCCTGAGCCTGGCGGCGGGTGGAAACGGCGCCCATGACCCAGCAGCCCAGTGACGGCGAGACGCTGCGGCGCGAACAGCGGGGGCTTTTCCATAACACGCTGGCGGCCTTGGCTGGGCAGGCGGGGGCGATGGTGTTTGGCTTGGGGGCGATGGCGGCGACGACGCGGCTGCTGGGCGCGGGGGGCTATGGCCGGCTGACCGTTTTCTTCATGGCTTTGGGCGTGGCCAATCAACTGCTGCTGTCGTGGCCGAACCTGGCGATGGTGCGGTTTGGCCGCGAGGCCATGGCGCAGGGGCAGGGCGTGGGGCCGGCGCTGCGGGCCAGGGCGCGGCTCTACTTTGCGGGCGCGGCGGTCGTGACGGCGCTGGTCTGCGCGCTGCACGCGCCTCTGGGCGCTTATCTCGGGCTTGGCAGGATGGGGCCGTGGCTGTTGCTGGCCTATGCGCTGTTGCTGGCGCCGGTGGAGGGGCTGACGGCGGGTTTCCAGGCGGCGGGGTGGTTCCGTTGCATGGCGGCGGTGGGCGCGGGGGTCAAGCTGCTGAACTTCGCGCTGCTGGGGCTGCTGTGGCTGGCGGCGCGCCAGGCGGAGCCCGGCGATGTTCTTGCGCGGCATCTGGTATCGCTGGCCGTCGTGTTCGCGGTGGGCGCGGCCGTGGCGCGGCCGCTGTGGCGGGGCCAGGCCGCGGCGCCGGCTCTGGCGCGGCGCATGGCGGCCTATGCGTGGCCTGTGACGCTGGCGGGATTGGGCAACGTGGTGGCGGAGTGGGCGGGGCCCGCGGTGTTGAAGGCGTGCCGCTCCATCGAAGACGTGGGCGCGTATGGCGTGGCGTGCCAGGCGGCGACCATGACGGGGGGGCTGCGCGCGGCGGCCGCGGCGGTGGCGTGGCCGCTGGTCATGTCGCTGGCGGCCCAGCGGCGCGACAGGGCGCTGCAATGGTATCTGGACGATCTCTGCCGGGCCGTGGCCGCGTTGACGGGCCTGGGGCTGGCTGCGGCGGCCATGGCGGCTGAGGCGATTCCGTGGGTCTTTGGGCCGGCGTTCCGCTTGAGCGTGGCGCCTTCGCAGATGCTGCTGGCCAGCGTGGGGTTCAGCGTCATCTTTGCCATGACGCAGAACGTGGCCAGCGCGTGCGAGCGGGTGAGGGCGGCGTCGCTGGCCACGCTGGTTCTGGCGGTCGTCAGCCTGGGAGGGGGCGCGTTGCTGGCGCCGCGGTTTGGTCCCACCGGCATGGCGGCGGCCACGCTGGCGGCGTTCGCGGTCCAGGCGGCGCTGGGGGTGGCGGTGGCCAACAGCGTGGGCAGTCTGCGGG
>CAYYEE010000705.1:0-2314 GCA_964470775.1 uncultured Planctomycetota bacterium
GGCCCAGACGAAAAGCAAGGCCAGGCCGGCCCATTGGGCGCTCTGGCGCTGATCCTCGATAGCGCGGGTTTCGCCCGCGGTGGGCAGCGAAAAACGGAGCAACCACGCCAGGCCGCTCCAGGCCAGAGACAGCAGCGGAACCATGGCCAGAGCCACCACAAAAGCGCCCAGGACGATCGTGTGGCGCCTGGGACCGCAACTCTCGTCGAGCCGCCGGGCGCGGGTGAACTCGGTGATGAGGACGAAGAGGAGGACCCACGCGGGAACGTAGGTGGAGCAGAGCAGGTGGAGGTGGTGTTCGAGGTTCTTGGGCGCGTAGGCGGCCGAGAAGGGGGGCGGCTGGCCAGGCGAGGCCGGCGCGCTGGCGGGAGGGACCTTTGTCACGGCCACCGATAGGGCGGCTTTGCGGTAGGAGGGGACGGCCAGGAGCACGGCGGCCGTGGCCAGGGCCCAGGCCGCGACAGCCAGGGCGCGGCGCCGGGTCCAGCGGTCGGAGCGGATGGGCGGCTCCACGATCTGAGCAAAGACGGCAGCCGACAGGACAATGGCGGCCAGCTCCTTGGACATGACGGCCACGCCGGCGGCCACGGCCGCGGCGGCGAAAAGCCAGGGCCTGCGGAGGCGTTGCGCCGCCAGCAACAGCCATACAGCCAGCAGCGTGAAGAACATCTCGAGCAGGGTGGCGAACCACGATTTCCACGATACGAGCATGAGGAACGTGGGGCTTGTGACGATGACGGCCGCGGCCACGAAACCGGCCAGACGGCCGTGAAGGCGGACGCCGAGCGCGTAAACCATCCACGCCGCGCCCAGCCATAGGGCGGTGAGGGCGAGCTGGTAGCCGTGGAAGTTGAAGCCCCAGAGGACGTAGTTGGCGGTCCATAGGAAGCTGGGCGCGGGGCGGTAGTAGGAGCCCCAGACCGCTTCGGTGAGGGCCAGGCCCGGCGCTTGGGCGAACCGGTCGGCGGCCTCGACCCAGCGGTAGTCGTCGCTGGCCAGGCCGCAGTCGAACGCCAGCCAGGCGACCCAGAGCAGGCCGGCCGTGAGCGCGAGCATGGCGGCGTGGCGGCCTGCGGCGTGTAGGACTCGGGTCAGGGCTGGACGCACAATGCGCTCACGGCTATCTTGGCATGGGGAACACGACCGTCGCACAGGTTAGCAGAGGCGCGGAGAGCGCGTCAACGCGGCGGCGGCAAGCCGGACGGATTGGGCGGATCGGGCGCGGCATTTGAGAGGAGGCGGCTGTGAAGGCGCATACGGCTTACATGACGGTGAACACGGAGCGGCATCGGGAGTACTTGAACATCACGGGGTGGGTGGAGCAGGAGCTGGGGGCGAGCGGGGTGAAGGAGGGGTTTGCGCTGGTGTCGGCCATGCATATCACGGCAGGGGTTTTTGTCAACGACAACGAGCCGGGCATCCTGGAGGACATTGACGCCTGGGTGGAGAAGCTGGCGCCGTTCCGGCGAGACTACAAGCACCATCTCACGGGCGAGACCAACGGCGACAGCCACCTGAAGAACCTGCTGGTCCACCATCAAGTGATCCTGCCCATCACCAAGGGCAGGCTGGACCTGGGGCCGTGGCAGCAGGTGTTCTACGCGGAGTTCGACGGGCAGCGGCCCAAGCGGATTATCGTCAAGATCATGGGGGAGTGAGACTTGCGGGTGGGCGAAACAAGACAGCCTCGCGGTCGTCCCGCGAGGCTGTTGTTGGCTGGTGCCGAAGACTGGATTTGAACCAGCACGGGGTTTTACCCCCACTAGGCCCTCAACCTAGCGCGTCTGCCAATTCCGCCACTTCGGCTTCACGGTTGTTGATTATATACGATGTGGGGGTTGGGGTCAACTGCGTGTTTTTTGCGGGGCGGGGAATCCGGGGTTGGTTGCCCGCGTGGTCCCCGGCCGGTGACAGCCGGCGCTCAGGGGCGGCCTTTTGCGGCCGGCGCAGCGCCGGCCTTCGCCCACGCCGAAGACACAACCCCGGCTTGCGACCGTGCCCTGCGCTTGTCCGCCACGCTCCGGTCCTTCGCGGCTGGCGCGGGGAAACCTGCGCTTCGGCGCTCGGCGATGGTTGACAGGGCCTTGGCTATCGTCTACCTTTCTGTGGGTGGGCGCGGCTCTGCGGGACGTCCATGTGTGTGGGAGGGTGCGGAGTGGACGTTGCGGCGCACATCGCGACGCTGGCGTTTGGCTACGTTCTGGGGTGCTTCTGCACGGGGTATTACGTGGTGCGGTGGCGCGTGGGGGAGGATATCCGCCTCTACGGCAGCGGCAACGTCGGGGCGAAGAACGTGGGGCGCAGGCTGGGGGGG
>CAYYEE010000706.1:0-2301 GCA_964470775.1 uncultured Planctomycetota bacterium
CTCCGCCGCGACGCCGCCCGCGCCGTCCCCCTCGCGCGCGACGGCGCCGGCTACTCCAGCCTCTGCCGCATCCTCTCCCGCCGCATGCTCGACGACACCTTCGACATGGCCGAGGTCGTGGCCCGTTTCCAGGAAGGCCTCCACGTCCTCACCGATCAACCCGCCCTCGCCGCGCGCCTGGCCGCGCAAATGGACAAATCCCGCCTCTGGATGTGGGCCAGCGCCCCGTCCGCCGCCCCCGCCGCCTGCGCCGCCGCCCAGGAGCTCGGCCTCAGCGTCGTCGCCACCCCCGACGTCTACTTCGCCGACCTCGACGACTGGCCCGTCCACCGCGCCCTCACCGCCATCCGCCTCAACACCACCATCTCCCGCCTTACGCCCGCCGACCTCGCCCCGCGCCACGCCTTCCTGGCGTCGCCCGCCGAGACGCAACACCTGTTCCACCCCTGGCCCCAAGCCCTCGCCAACAACGCCCGCATCGCCGCCGACTGCAATCTCGACCTCATCCTCGGCAAACCCATCTTCCCACGCTTCCAGCTCCGCGAAGGCGAAACCGCCCTCTCCCGCCTCGCCGAGCTCTGCCGCCAGGGCATAGCCCGCCGCTACGGACGCGCCCCGGCCGCCCGCCAAGCCCAAGCCCGCCAGCGCCTCGCCCACGAACTCAACATCATCGAACGCCTCGGCTTCACCGAATACTTCCTTTTCGTCTGGGACATCCTCGGCTTCGCCCGCGAACGCCACATCCCCACCATCGGCCGCGGCTCCGGCGCCAGCTCCATCGTGTCTTACCTGCTGGGCCTGACGAACATCGATCCCATCGAATACCACATCCCCTTTGAACGCTTCCTCCACCTCGAACGCAAGGATTGCCCCGACCTCGACATAGACCTCTGCTGGAAGCGCCGCGACGAAGTCATCGAAAGCGTCTATCGCAAATACGGCCTCGCCCGCGTCGCCATGGTCTCCACCCACAGCACCCTCCAATTCCGCGCCGCCTTCCGCGACATCGCCCGCGCCCACGGCCTCTCCAACGACACCATCTCCCGCCTCAGCGGGCGCCTGGGCGGCGACGGCCCCGGTGGAGCGGAAGCCGCCCCCGCCGGCCTCAGCCCCGGCGTCCTGCGCGCCGTGCTCGCCATGTCCCAGCGCGTCACCGGTTTTCCCCGCCACCTCAGCGTCCACTGCGGCGGCCTCGTCATCGGCGACAAAACCCTCGACCACTACGTCCCCCTCGAAATGGCCGCCAAAGGCGTCATCGTCACTCAGTTCGAAAAAGACGCCGTCGAAGCCATCGGCCTCGTCAAGATGGACTTTCTCGGCAACCACGGCCTCACCATCCGCGACGAAACCCTCCGCCTCGCCGCCCAAGCCGGCAAACATCCCCCCCCGCCCGAAGACATCCCCGGCGCCGACCCCGCCACATCCGGCCTGCTCCGCGCAGGCCGCACCCTCGGCTGCTGCCAGCTCGAATCCCCCGCCATGCGCCACCTCCTGCGCATGTTGCGCGCCGGCTCGGTCAAGGACCTCATGCAAGCCCTCGCCCTGGTCCGGCCCGGCCCCGCCTCCCTCGGCAGCAAAGAGGAGTTCGTCCGCCGCGCCCGCGGCCTCGCCCCAGCCACGCTTCCCCATCCTTCCCTGCAAGACGCCCTCGGCGGCAGCCTCGGCATGATGCTCTACGAAGACGACGCCATGCTCGTCGCCGCCGCCCTCGCCGGCGTTTCCCTCGAACAAGGCGACCTCTTGCGCAAAGCCATCAAAAAGGCCCGAACAAAAGAACAACTCCGCCAACTCTCCGAACGATTCATCGGCCAGGCCCAAGCCAACGGCGTCCCCCGCGCCGTCGCCGCCGGCATGTGGGCCCACATGGCCAAGTTCACCTCCTACTCCTTCTGCAAAGCCCACGCCGCCAGCTACGCTCTCCTCGCCTGGCAAATCGCGTATCTCAAGGCCCACTACCCCCTCGAGTTCATGGTCTCCGCCCTGAACCACCAGTGGGGCATGTACCCCCGCCGCGTCCACGTCGAAGAAGCCCGCCGCCTCGGCCTCACCGTCCTCGGCCCCGACATCAACCGCTCCCAGCGCCGCTTCGCCATCGAATCCGGCGCCATTCGCGTCGGCCTCGAACAGGTTAAAGGCCTCACCGCCGCCACCACCGACGCCATCCTCACCCGCCGCCGCCAGCCCTTCACCTCCGTCACCGACTTCATCCAGCGCGTCGCCCCCGCCGCCGAAGAAGTCGAAGCCCTCATCCTGTGCGGCGCCTTCGACTTCACCACCCGCAACCGCCCCCAATTGATCCTC
>CAYYEE010000707.1:0-2289 GCA_964470775.1 uncultured Planctomycetota bacterium
AGCCCTTCTTCACCGGCTGGCATGCCCCGGACACGCTCGGCGGGGCGCCGCTCTTCCCCATTCTTTTCATCACCGTGGCCTGCGGCGCGTGCTCGGGCTTTCACAGCATCGTCGCCTCGGGCACAACAAGCAAGCAACTCAACCGCGAGACCGACGCCAAGCCCGTGGGCTACGGGTCCATGTTGCTCGAAGGCCTGCTGGCCGTGCTCAGCCTGGCCACGCTGATGATCATTGCGCCGCGGGCAGGCGGCCGCCCCCTCACCCCCAACGCCGTCTTCGCCTCGGGCATCGCCGAGTTCGGCCGCCGCATCCTGGGGCCGCTGTGGCCGGTGGACGGCGCCATCGCGGCGGATAGGGGCTACCAGATTCTCTATCAGTTCGCGCTGCTGTGCTTTGCCACCTTTGTGTTCGACACGCTGGACGCGTGCACCCGGCTGGCGCGCTACGTGCTGGGCGAAGCGCTCAAATGGCGCACGGCCGCGGGCCGCGTGTGGACCACGGTCATCACGCTGGCCCTGCCTGCGCTCGCGCTGATGATTCCTCCCCTCAAGGTGGGGGGCGTGGCGCAGCCCCTGTGGCGGGTGTTTTGGGGCATCTTCGGCTCCGCGAATCAGTTGCTCGCCGCGCTGGCGCTGCTGGGCCTGGCCGCGTGGGTGGGGCGCCGGCGCGGACCGTGGTGGATCGCCTTCCTGCCCATGCTGTTCATGATGACCATGACGCTGTGGAGCATCATCCTGAGCATCACGCAGTACGCCGGGAAATGGCTGGCCGGCGCGCCCCTGGAGATCATGGTTCACGTGCAGTTCTTCGTCAACGCCCTGTTGCTTGTCCTGGCCGTGCTGCTCATGGTGGAAGGCGTCCTGACAGCCCTGATTATCCGCCGCGAGCGGAGGGAGGCGGCGCCATCATGCTAGCCGTCTCCCTGGAGTTCACGGCCTGCGTGCTGTTGATGGCCGCCACGGCGCTGGCCGTGGCGGAGAGCGTCGTGACGGCGATAGCCGTCCGCCGGCGAGCCGCGGCGCGCGTCGCACCCAGGCCGTTCGGCCCCATGAAGTGAGAGGCGCCGCGGACGATCGCCTGGCCGCCCGTTGAAAAAGACACCGCGTCGGCGGGGACATGGCGCCTCAGCCCGACAACGGCGGGATCGCAACGTGTCCCCGGAACAGACGCGACATTTTCAACAGGCTTCTGGCGGCCGCCGCCCGTTGCGCGCCGAGGGGCGCGGGGCTATAGTTTTTGGCTTGCGGCCGGCGCCGGCCGCCGCTTGAGCGGCGGGGGCTTGTTGCGGAATCCCGCCCATGACGGCATTGCAACGTGTCCTCGGAACAGGCTGGAAAACGTTTGAAAAGGGTCGAAAGGTGAAGAACCTGCTGGCTTTGCGGGTCGGGGACTTGAGCGCCTGCGCCATCCCTCTGGAGCGCGTCGCGGAGATGGGCTTCCAGGGCTTGGAGATCACGTGGCCTCAGGGCTGGAGCGCGGACGACGTGCGGCGCAAGCTCTCGCCCGCCGGCCTGCGGGTGACGTCTCTCAGCGTCCGCGCGCGCCTGGCCGACGACGCGTTCCTGCCGCCCTTTGAGGCCGCGGCCGCCCAGGCGCAGGCCGTCGGCGCCGGCGTGCTCTTCGTCTCGCTCAAGAAAGAAGGCCTGAGCCAGACCGAGGCCGTGGACCGCCTCCGGCGCATCGGCGGCGCCGTGGCCAAACACGGCGCGCGCGTGGGCATGGAAACCCACCCCGACCTGACGGCCAACGGCGACGACGCCCTGGCCACCCTGTCCGCCGTCAACCATCCGGCCATCGGCTGGAACTTCGACACCGCGAACATCTACTACTACAACGAAGGCCGCAACGCCGTGGACGAGGCGCGCAAGGCCGCGCGCCTCGTCGTGTCCGTTCATCTCAAGGAAACGAACGGCGGATTCAAGTCCAATCAGTTCGGCGTGCTGGGCACGGGCGTGGTGGACTTCGCCGGCGTCTTCGACACCCTGAACAGCCAGGGATTCCACGGCCCCTTCACCATGGAGGTCGAAGGCCCGCTGATGAAGTCCGAGACGCCCGAAGAACTCGCCGGCAAGATCGCCGCCGGCGTCGCGCACTTGCGGCGCCTGGGCAAGGTCTGACGGAGATTGGCATGAAGCCGGAGCGTTTGGCGGAGTTGAGAGATTTTTACCGGCTGGCGCTGCTGAACGACTACCTGCCGTTCTGGCTCCGACACGGCCGCGACCGCGAATGCGGCGGCTACCACACCTGCCTCAATCGCGACGGGTCGGTCTATGACTTCGACAAGCCGTG
>CAYYEE010000708.1:0-2281 GCA_964470775.1 uncultured Planctomycetota bacterium
GATCCCGCCGTTGGCGGGCTGAGGCGCCATGTCCCCGCCGACGCGGTGTTTTTTTCAACGGGCCGCCAAGGAATGGGTGGCGCAACGTTAGAGGGGTGGGGGAAGAGGCGATTCTCAAGGAGGCGTGTCATGAACGCGAGCAAGCTTCGGGCGATAGCGCTGGCGGTGGGGTTGGCGGCGGCGGCGTGGGCGAATGGGGTAATCATCATCGAACCACCCCCCCACCCCATCCCGCGCCCCAGGCCGGGGCCGACGCCGTGGCGGGATATGACGCTGGAGGTTCGGCGGGCGAGTCTGTGCGTGCGCATCGTGGATGGGACGGCGACGACGGAGATTGATGAGGTGTTCCGCAATCCGCATGGGCGGCAGGTGGAGGGGACGTTTCTGCTGCCGCTGTTCAACGACGCGGCGCTTTCGAAGTTCAGCATGTGGATTGACGGGAAGGAGATGAAGGGGGAGTTGCTGGATCAGGGGCAGGCGAGCCGGATTTATGAGGACATCGTGCGGCGGATGCAGGATCCGGCGCTGCTGGAGTATGCGGGGTCGCGGCTGTTCAAGGCGCGGGTGTTTCCGATTCCAGCCAACGGGGAGGTACGGCTGAAGCTGGCGTACACGGAGGTGTTGCCGTTTGACGGGGGGGTGTGGACGTATCGCTATGCGCTGAACACGAACAAGTTTTCGCCGCGTCCGCTGGAGTCGTGCGTGATTTCAGTGGAGGCGCGTTCGAAGCAGGCGCTTTCGGCGGTGTACAGTCCTTCGCACGCGCTGGACGTGCAGAAGAAAGACGACCACTGGACTGTGGCGAGCTATGAGGCGAAGAACGTGACGCCGGACAAGGACTTTGTGCTGTACGCGGTGGCGGGCCGGGAGGGGATGGGGCTGAGCGCGGTGACGTATCGGTCGGGCGGGAAGGACGGGTATTTCCTGATGATGATGGCGTCGCCGGCGAGCGGGGACGGGAAGGCGATGGCGAAGGACGTGGTGTTCGTGATCGATACGTCAGGGAGCATGATGGAGGACAAGAAGATCGAGCAGGCGCGGCGGGCGCTGGCGTTCTGCTTGAAGGCGCTGGGGCCGGAGGACCGGTTTGGGGTGGTGGATTTCAGCACGGTGGCGAGGGTGTTCCGGCCTGGGTTGACGGCGGCGGCGGACAAGGCGGCGCTGGAGGAGGCGGTTCAGTACGTGCAGAAGCTGGAGGCGCGTGGGGGGACGAATATCGAGGAGGCGCTGGCCACGGCGTTGAAGATGGCGGGTTCGGGGGATCGGCCGTGTTATGTGTTGTTCGTGACGGACGGGCTGCCGACGATTGGGATGGATGATCCGAAGGGGTTGTCGGAGAAGGCGCGGGCGCAGGCGGGCAAGGGGGTGAGGCTGTTCACGCTGGGCGTGGGGCACGACGTAAACGCGGCGTTGCTGGATACGCTGGCTGAGGACAACCGGGGGGCGCGGGCGTATGTGGCGCCGGGGGAGGATATGGAGCAGAAACTGTCGTCGCTGTACGCGAAGATCGCGCATCCGGCGCTGAGCAACGTGACGCTGACCGTGGACAAGGCGGATGTGTATGACGTGTTTCCGCGGACGATGCCGGACCTGTTCCACGGGGCGCAGTTGGTGGTGGCGGGTCGGTATCGGCGGCCTGGGCCGGGGCTGGTGACGCTGCGGGGGGAGGCGCACGGGAAGGAGCGGTCGTTTGTGTTCGAGACGGTGTTTGCGGAAAACGACGCGAAGGCGGAGAACCTGCCGCGGTTGTGGGCGCTGCGCAAGGTGGGGTTCCTGCTGGATGAGATTCGGCTGCGGGGGATGAAGCCGGAGCTGCGGGAGGAGGTGGTGCGCTTGAGCCTGGAGCATGGGATTTTGACGCCGTATACGGCGTATCTGGTGACGGAGGACAGGCCGGCGCCGGGGGTGAGACGGCGCGAGGCGGTGGCGCTGCGGAACACGATGGAGATGATGCGGATGGCGGCGCCGAGCTCGCCGATGTCGGCGGCGGACGGGGCTATGCTGGCGAAAGAGGCGAAGGCGCAGGTGGGCGGAGGGGCGATTGCGGCGAGCAAGCAGATTCAGGCGATGCGCGAGGGGGAGGTGAGCGATACTTTCGCGGCGGCGGGTGGGCAGAGCCAGATGCGTCAGGTCGGCGACCGGTCGTTCTACTTCGACGGGGAGCGGTGGATTGTGAGCGGGTGGGACAAGGACAAGGCGACACGGAAGGTGAAGTACCTGTCGGAGGAGTATTTCTCGCTAATCCGCGGGGACAAGCGGCTGGCGAAGGCGTTTGCGCTGG
>CAYYEE010000709.1:0-2281 GCA_964470775.1 uncultured Planctomycetota bacterium
GGGACATGGCGCCTCAGCCCGCCCACGGCGGGATCGCAACGTGATGCTATAACCGTCTAGGCCTTCATGAGCCTCCTTGCCGGGACGCTAGAATACGTGTAGTTGAGGCACGTTTCTGCGCCCCAAGGCAAGGAGGGTCTCATGTTCTACGCGGGGATTGATCTGCACAAACGGGACTTGGTGATCGCGTTGGAGAACGAGTCAGGCCCAGTCGGCCGGCCGCGGCGGTTCGCGTGCCGCGACGCGGAGTCCATCGCCGCCCACATGGCGGCGCGCCGGCCTTTTGTGGCCGTGATCGAGGCGTCGGCGAGCTATCGATGGCTCTATGAGTTGCTCGCGCCGCTGGGCGAAGTGGTCCTGGCCCATCCGCTCCGGTTGCGAGCCATCTTATCGGCTCGGGCCAAGACGGACAAGCTCGACGCGGCATGTCTGGCGCGCGTGCTCCGGCTGGGCGAGATTCCCCGGGCCTACATCCCGCCGAGAGACTACCACGAGTTGCGCGAACTGACCCGGGCGCGGGCGCGTCTGAGCCGCGGCGTGACAGAGGCGATGGTGCGTCTGCACGCGTTGGCGGCTGCGCGAAACGTGCACTCGCCGTACCGCAAAGCCTTTGGTCCGCGAGGCCGGAGGTGGATCGCGTCGGTGGAGCTTGGCGTGGGCGGCGGCCCGGATGCGCCGCGATTGTGATTGGGCTGGACGGCGCGGGAACAAGGTCATGCGCGGCCCGAGGACGCGTGTCGGGCACGGCGCGAATGGGTGTCTGCAAAGCACGCGATGAGGCGAGTCGCGCCGGCCCGCCACGGCCGGCTGCGGCGGCCCCGGCTCCGACGAGCCGCGAGGGCCCATTCTCGCCGGGCCGCCGGTCCGGCCGACGCGGGCCTCGACAGTAGAAGACGCAACGACGTCCACGACGCCCCGGCAAGGAGAGCCCTTGACAAGGGGACGGTTATGGGTGTCCCCGGAACAGACGCGACATCTTCAACAGGCTGCTAACGATTTTGAGAACTTGCGGTGTCCCCCCACTGGGGTGGCGACGAAAGGCGTCTTCCAGGGGTACGTCTTGACGTGCTGCTTCTCAACCGTTGGCGGGCGTCTTGAAGACACGTGAGGCAGTAGGCATGGAGACGGTAAGCGCGCTTCTCAGCGTAGCCCCGCAAGACCGGCATAAGCTGTCCGGGCCTGCGTCGGCCGCCACCAGCCCAGGGCGGTGTGCCCCCCCATCTCGCGGATGCGACCCTTGCTCGATCCTTCCGCAAGAACCCAGGTGTGGAACACGCACACGATGGGGCTACGGTGGTAAGGGACATAGTGCGTCTTGAACCAGCGGTTCATGCGCCAAGCTTCTCGCGCCAGCACAGTCTTCTGCTCACCCTGCTGCTGGATGGCCACGGGGTTTCTGATCAACTCCTGTGAATGAATCCGAGCCGCACCGAAATTACGCTTGACTTCTCCATTTTTCCCATGTAATAATCGTAACGTTACGATAGCCTATTAAAAACAAATTGTCGCGCGGTAACGAATCATGGCTTCCACGCTATCCGACATTGCGCGGGAGGTCGGACTTGCCACGAGCACTGTGGCGGACATCCTTCGAGGCCGGCCTGGATACTCGGCCGACACGCGCAAACGCACCCTTGAAGCGGCCCGGCGGCTGGACTACACGCCCAACCACCTTGGGCGCAGCCTGCGACGAAAGAGCTCGCTCACCATTGGGGTGCTGGCTCACCTGAGCGCCACGGGCGTCAACAACGCCACGCTGAAGGCCATCGCGGACGGGCTCACAGCGAGGGGCTATATGCCTCTCTTCTGCAACGCCGCTTACGGCCCCGGGAGCGAAGAACAAGCCCTGCGCCAATTGCGCGACCGCAGTCTGGACGGCGTCATCCTCGAATCCATCGCCGACCTCAACGCGATCCGCCGCGTTCTTCCACCCGAGCTGCCCTGCGTCGTCACCGGCAGCGTCGAAGCCGAGGGGATTCCCAGCGTCGTGGCTGACCGCAGCGCCGCCGTGGCCGAAGGCGTGCGCTGGCTGGCCGGCCTGGGCCACCGCCGCATCGCCTTCTTCAGCTCCGAGATCGCCATCTCCATGCGCAGCGCGTACAACACCCAGGGTCTGAAGATCAAGGGTTACCAAGCAGCCATGCGCGAACTCGGGCTCAATGACGAGGAGCTGCTGATTGACTTTGGATCCACGAATCCCGGCGAAGGCCGGGCCTTTGTCGTCAGGAACGCAGGGCTCTTCAAGGGGATTACCGCTGTTCTGACCGGTGACGACCGCCTT
>CAYYEE010000710.1:0-2281 GCA_964470775.1 uncultured Planctomycetota bacterium
GCCCCAGCCCCCGACAAAGACTGGCCCGGCCTCCCCCACCTCGTCCTCCCCCCCGTCATCTACGCCGCGCCCGGCCTCGAAGCCAACATCTACTTCGACAACGTCACCCTCATGATCAACCCCGACAACGTCGCCTTTGACGTCACCTGCGTCAAAGGCGCCCAGCAACACGAACGCTGGACCTTCACCCCCAAACCCGAAGACGCCGGCAGCTACCCCCTCACCCTCGAAATCCGCGACCAGCAGAACACCATCATCGCCCGCGCCAAAACCCTTATCCACGTCGTCCCCCCCGACGCCGGCGCTGGCCAGAAGATCACCATGCTCATCATCGGCGACAGCCTCACCGCCGCCTCCGTCTACCCCAGACACCTCCTCGACCTCCTCAAGACCGGCGACAACCCCTCCGTCACCCTCGTCGGATCCCATGGCCCCGGCGGCAAACCCGGCGAAGTCCGCCACGAAGGCTATGGCGGATGGACCGCCGCCGCGTTCGCCACCCGCTACACCGGCGTCGCCCGCGCCGGCGACCGCAAAGACCGCGGCAGCCCCTTCCTCTACAAAGAAGGGGAAGCCCAGCCCAAGCTCGACTTCGCCAAGTACTGCGCCGAACTCAACAACGGCCAGCCTCCCGACGTGGTGACCATCTTCCTGGGCTGCAACGACACCTTCAACTCCACCGACGAAGACGTCGACAAGCGCATTGACGACATGTTCAAGCACTATGACACGCTTGTGGCCATGATCCACGGACTCAGCAAGAACACCGCCATCGGCGCCTTTCTTCCCGTTCCACCGGCCGCCTCGCAGGACGCCTTTGGCGCCAACTACCAATGCGGACAGACCCGCTGGCAATACAAACGCAACCAGACCCGCCTGGTCGAGCGCATGATAGAGCGCTATGGCGGCCGCGAAAAGGAAAACCTCTGGCTCGTGCCCGTCAACGTCAACCTCGACTGCCAGCGCAACTACCCCAGAACCACCGCCCTCTGGAACAGCCGCTCCGCCGAAAAAGGCGTCCGCCTCAGCAACGGCGTCCACCCCGCCGCCGAAGGCTACCGCCAGATCGGCGACAGCCTCTGCGCCTGGCTCAAAGCCGTCCTCGCCCAGCGCCAGCCCCCTGCCCCCGCGGCCCAGCCAGCCAAGTAGCTCCCCCCAATTCCCCAAGCCCCATCAACCCGCCCCCCGCCCTCCGCCCAAGCCCGCCGTTGCCGTCCTGTCTGCCCTGCCCTCTCGCCCCAGCAAATCAAGCGGGAGAAGGCCTCGCGGCCCCGTCCCCTCACGCCACCGGACGTCCTCATCGCGTCCGGCAGTCTCCTCTGCGGTTGCAACTCGGCGTGACGGACGGCCAGACTGGCGAGTCCGAGTTCCTCAAACCACTTCGGGGACATGGCTTCGTTCGCCGATGGGTGCCCCGCCATGCGCCACCAGCCTTTGCCAGAGCACGCACGGTTCAATGGCCGCCATGACGGGAATCCCAGAGATCGCGGAAAGGCCGCGTTGGGCTTGGACCGCTTGCGTTGCTTCAGCCGCACGCGCCGCGGCTTGCGCCGGGTCCATTCGTCATGCCGTTGCAGGTGGTTCTTACACTCCGCGTGGCAATACCCGTTCAGGCAAACGTTCCGTTCCCGGATCATACACGTGAAGGGTATCTCGCGGTTGCGCCGGGTGTGTCTCGGACTTCCCCGTCCATTGCCGGATTACCCCACCGGGACAGCCTTGAGCCCGGTTCCTGTTCTCCGGGTCTGAACTCCGCCGGCCGGCTTCCTTCGGATTCCTCCTCGCGAGGGACACCCTTGCCTCGGCTCGCGGATCCGCTCACCGTGGCCCGCAAAGGGCTTTGACCTTTGAAAGGCAGAACATGGTTGGCGCATAAAAAACGGGAAGCAGCAGGTGGCTGCTTCCCGTGGAAGGCGAAGGGGGGAGGCGGGGTCAGGGAGCGACGTCGCCGGGGGCCCTGGGAACGACGTCGCGGCGGATGTCGGTGTCGGTGTCGACGTCCCAGTTATAGTTGGCGGCGAAGATATTGTCCTCTTTGTCCTGGCTGCAGAAGTTGGTCGTGACCCACTTGACGTGGGAGTCGAAGTAGAGGACGTTCTGGCCGCCGTCATGGTTGGCGGTGGTGGACTTGGGGTTCATGATGGAGGAGCCGTCCACGTCGCCGGCGATGACGAGTTTGAGGTTGGCGGTGCGGAAGGAGACGGTGTCGTCGAAGCCGAAGCTGGTGTTTTCGGTGGCGCTGTTGGCGGCGAAGATGCCGGGGCGGACGCCTTTCTGGGTT
>CAYYEE010000711.1:0-2276 GCA_964470775.1 uncultured Planctomycetota bacterium
GATTCGAAACTATGGAGCGCCGCCTCGCCGAGGCTGGACAGCCCGTGGAACAGTGCAGCCCCGAGCGCCTGGAACAGGCCTGGCGCCAGGCCAAAGCCGAGGAACAAGCCGCCCACAAGTAACCGCCCTCGCCCGATCCGTTGGGGCGCGAGAGCGCCCCAGGCGGGCCATGCGCGGGGCGCGAGGCTTGGGGATGGCGCCATGCGGGGCGCGGGGGAGGTTTGCGCGGCGTCCGAAGAGCCGGCTGTGGGCGTTGGGAGGGGGCTCGGACGCGCCGGTTGCGGGCTTGGATGGTTCCTGGGCGGGGGAAGGGCGGCGACGCGGCGTTGCGGCCGGGCGAAGCTCCGGGCGAGCCGCGACAGTTGGCAGAAGCTGGCCGTGATGAGGCTGGCCCGGCAGAGCGCTGTGTGGCTGGCCCGAGGGGCCCGTTTGAGGTTCCGGCCGGACGGCTCCGCCTCCGCGGCTTGGGGGCGTTCGCGACTGCGCAAGACCCGGACCGGCGCTTGGACCCCTCCCAACTCGTGAACCCCTCCGCGCCGCCGTGGCGGTCCCAATCCGTGGCTTTCGGCGCCCAACACCTTCTCCGCGCATGCCCACAGCCTGCGAAAGAACGCTCATCCCCTCTGGCGGATTTTGGCCTCGCAAAGACCGGAAATCCGGTTCAGAAGATCGTGCGCTTCCCGGCAGCGCTTCACCCACCCGCGGACGCGCTTCTCCCAATCTTTGGGCACGTGCAACTGGACGTTGCGTCCTCTTTCGCGATAGGTGACGTACATCGCCTCGTGGCGGTCTCCTTGCGCGCAGCGGCAGCCCGGCTTGCCGCAGACCCGCCGGCGCACGCACACGCTTCCGCGCAACAGGCCTTCCTGGCGCAGCAACCCTCCCAGGCGCTTGCGCCAGGCTCGCTCCTGCCAGGACTTTCCCGCATCGGACATGGCTACCTCCTTGTCTGGTATTGGTGTTATTTACCAGACCCGCCCCAAAACCAAGAAGAATCTCGAATGCGGATTTGTCCCGGTCCCGCCAAGCGCCGATTCCCCCACCGCCCCAAACACTTATCCATCATCCCCCATCGCGGTTGACGGATCGCTGCCGGGAAAGGAGAAGCCCCCGGCCGAGGGGGCGGCTCGGGGCTGGGAGGGTGTTGGGCAGGCTGGGCGGCTCGGACGGGGCGGACGGGTGATGCGGCTTTTCAGGGGGTGGGGGTGGTTTTGCCGTGGCGGCGGGCGAGCCACTCGCTGGCGGCTTGGCTGACGACGTAGAAGACGGGGACGAAGACGATGGGGAAGAGGGTGGCGGCGATCATGCCGCCGAAGACGGCGGCGCCGAGGGCTTGGCGTCCGGCGGCGCCGGCGCCGGTGGCGATGACGAGGGGGAAGACGCCGAGGTTGAAGGCGACGGAGGTCATGAGGATGGGGCGCAAACGGACGCGGGCGGCGTTGACGGCGGCGTCGGCGAGGCTTTCGCCGCGCTTGCGGCCGTCGCGGGCGAATTCGACGATGAGGATGGCGTTCTTGGCGGAGAGGGCGACGAGGAGGACGAGGCCGATCTGGGTGAAGAGGTTGACGTCCATGCCGCGGATCCAGATGGCGGCGACGGCGCCCATGAGGGCGGTGGGGACGGCCAGGGCGACGGCGAAGGGGCTGCTCCAGCTTTCATACTGGGCGGCGAGGACGAGGTAGACGACGATGATGGCGAGGGCGAAGGCGATGAAGGCGGTGGCGCCGACGCGCTTTTCCTGGAAGGCGATGTCGGTCCATTCGAACCCGATGCCTGGGGGCAGCTCGCGGGTGGCGATCTCTTCCATGATGTTGAGGGCCTGGCCGGAGCTGACGCCTTGGGCGGGTTCGCCGTTGACGGCGACGGTGGGGTAGATGTTATAGCGGGCGAGATAGGGGGGGCCGGTGCGGGGGCGCAGGGTGAGCAGGGTGGCGAGGGGGATCATCTTGCCGGCGTTGTTGCGGACGTAGATGCCGCGGACGTCTTCGGGGCTGGAGCGGAACTCGGCGCCGGCCTGGGCGCGGACCTGTTGGGCGCGTCCGAACAAGGTGAGGTCGTTGATGTAGGAGGAGCCGAGGTGGGTCTGGAGGGCGGTGAAGACGGCTTGGAGGGGCACGCCGAGGGTCTTGACCTTTTCACAGTCGACGTCGGCGAAGTATTGGGGGGTGGAGGGGTCGAAGCGCATGTTGACGCCGGTGAGGCGGTTGTCGGCGGCGGCGGCCTGGGTGAGGGCGGCGGCGGCTTGGGTGAGGGGGAGGAGGCCCATGCCGGCTTTG
>CAYYEE010000712.1:0-2274 GCA_964470775.1 uncultured Planctomycetota bacterium
ACTACCCCCGGTCGTCTTACTTTCTGCTGACCAAGGTCTGGGCGGCGATGGGGACTGGTCCCAACGACAGGGGGCTTTCGGCTAAGCACATTCGCGAACAGTGCGAGGCGAGTCTGAAAAGGCTGGGCATGGACTACGTGGACCTGTACATGTGTCACCGGCCCGACCCGCTGACGCCGCTGGAGGAGACGATCCGGGCTATGGAAGACCTGGCGCGCCAGGGGAAGATCATCTACTGGGGCGTGAGCGAGTGGTCGGCGGCGCAGATGATCGAGGCGAACATGACGGCGCGGCAGATCGGGGCGCGGGGGATCGGCGTGAATGAGCCGCGTTACAGTCTGATGTACCGCTACCCGGAGGCGGAGGTGTTCCCCGCGACCGTGGAGCAGGGCATCGGGAACGTGGTGTTTTCGGGGCTGGCGCATGGGATGCTGACGGGGAAGTACAAGCCCGGCGAGGCGGCGCCGCCGGGCACGCGGGCGGCGGACGACGAGACGAATATGGTGATCAAGAAGCTGTACTGGACCGAGGAGAACAAGAAGAAGTCGCAGGAGTTCGCGGCGATCGCGGGGGAGATGGGGGTGGCGCCGGCGCAGCTGGCGCTGGCGTGGATCCTGCGGAACAAGGCGGTGACGAGCGCGATCATTGGAGCGACGAAGGTGGCGCAGGTGGAGGAGAACGCCAAGGCGGCGGATATCCGCGTGCCGGATGACGTGGCGGCGCGTCTGGACAAGCTGTTCCCGCGGCCGGCCGCGATTCCGGGGGTTTGAGGGAGATGGCGATGCGATTCGCGGTGATTATGGCGGGGGGCGCGGGGGAGCGGTTTTGGCCGCTTTCGCGCCAGGACCGGCCCAAGCAGTTGCTGCGCCTGGCGGACCCGAACCAGACGCTGCTGGAGCAGGCGGTGCGGCGGGTGGCGCCGCTGATTCCGGCGGAGCGGGTGTTTGTGGTGACGGGGCGCGCGCTGCGGGAGCCGATCCGCAAGGCGGGCCTGCCGCTGCCGCCGGAGAACGTGGTGGCGGAGCCGTGCAAGCGCAACACGGCGGGGTGTCTGGTCTACGCGGCGGCGTGGGCGCTGGCGCGGCTGGGGGGGGAGGCCGATGGCCTGACGATGGCCGTGCTGACCGCGGATCACCGGATTGGGGGGGACGAGCGCTTTGCGCGGACGGTGGGGGCGGCGCTGGAGGCGGCCGAGCGCGAGGAGGCGCTGGTGACGATCGGCGTGAGGCCGTCGCGGCCGGAGACGGGGTATGGGTACATTGAGGCCGAGGGCGAGGGGGCGGTGCGGCCGGTGAAGAGGTTCCTGGAGAAGCCGGACGCGGAGCGGGCGCGGGAGTTCGCGGCGAGCGGGCGGCACTTCTGGAACAGCGGCATGTTCTTCTGGCGGGTGGGGGTGTTTTTGCGGGAGCTGGGCCGGGCGCGGCCGGCGCATGCGGAGGCGGCGCGGCGCATGGCCGAGGCGCTGAAGCGGGGGGACGAGGCGGGCGCGGCGGCGATCTTCGAGAGGCTGGAGGACATCTCGATTGATTACGCGCTGATGGAGAAGGCGCGGCGCGTGCTTATGGCGCGGGCGGACTTTGAGTGGGACGACGTGGGGGCGTGGGACGCGTTGGAGCGGGCTATGCCGCTGGACAAGGCGGGGAACGCGGCCGTGGGGGGGCCGGCGTTGGTGGATTGCCGGGGGTGCGTGGTGTGCAACGCGGCCGGGCCGGAGAAGATGGCGGTGGCGGCGCTGGGCGTGGAGGGCCTTGTGGTTGTGGTGTGTGAGGACGCGGTGCTGGTGGCGCCCAAGGCGCGGGCGCAAGAGGTGAAAAAGGTGGTGGCGCTGCTGAAGGAGCGCGGGGCGCGGCAGGTGTAGGGACGAACAGCCCCCGCGGGGGCGGGGGCTGTGGGGGGCAAGGGGTTCGCGGCGCGTGGGGCGTTCTTGCGCCGGCCCGCGCCTGATTTTTGTTTCGGAGGGGGGCGCCAGGTGTCCCGCGGGCGTCAACGCAAGGTGCTGACGCGCATGTCGGGGCTGCAGATGGTGGTGATGCGGATGCCGAAGTTGTCGTCCACGACTACGACTTCGCCCTTGGCGAGGCGGCGTCCGCGAACATAGACGTCCACGGGTTCGCCGGCGAGTTTGTCGAGGGCGACAATGCTGCCTGGGGAGAGTTCGAGGACATCGCGGATTTCCATCTCGGCGCCGCCGAGCTGGACGGTGATGGGCACGCGGACGTCGAGGATGAGGTCGAGGTTGCGCGGGGTTTCGCCGGCGTGGGGGATGGGGGGGGC
>CAYYEE010000713.1:0-2271 GCA_964470775.1 uncultured Planctomycetota bacterium
TCTCGGTGATGACGTCGCAGCCCAACTCCATGGCGCGGACAATGTACTTGTCGTGGAAGCAGTCGCGGGTGGTGACGACCACGGCGTGCGGCTTCTTCTCGGCGATCATCTTGTCGAAATCCGCGTCCGAGTACGTGGCGACGCGGGGAAGGCCGGCTTCCTCGAACTGCTGGTTCAGGAGTTCCATGCGGCCGGGGTTGTTGTCGCAGATGGCCACCAGCTCGCAATGCTGGGCGTGGCTCTTGGTGATGGCGTTGGTGTACATGCGGGACCGCCCGCCAACACCGATAACGACATAGCGCTTCTTTTGCATTATGGCTCCGATCTTGATACGGTGACGCGTTGGTGGGGCGCAAACAAACTAGAATGCGCGATTTTACCCCAACAAACGGCGTGGGTCAAATCCCCGAATCGAGGAGTCTTCCCGTCTTTCCATCGCGTTTCAGGTGAAATGGCCGCCAATGGCCGATTTGAGCCGCTCCAAATCCTGTTGGCGTTCACGACTTCCTTCTTTTCCCATCTGCTTGCCGTCACGTCGCTTGTGGACAACGCAAGAGGATCAGCGCCGATTGGCCCCGGAGGGCGGGCCGTGAGGGGCGGACGCGCTCCGGGCTCGCGGTCTGGCCCGCTGGCCCGGAGCCAAGGCGTCAGATTTTGCCGCCGCGCTGCGCCGTGATGTACTCCATGCAGAACTCGTCGAGGCCCAGGACCGCGTGCGCCGAGTGGAGCGTGTTCATCATGCCCTCTTCGCAGGGGTCGATGATCGCGCCGTCGCATCCGGCCGCGATGAGCATGGCGAAGAAGGCGCGGTTGAGGTTGTTGCGCACCGGCAGGCCGTAGGAAATGTTGCTCAACCCCAGCGCGATGTGCGCGTCCGGGAACTCCTGGCGCGTCGTGCGGATGGCGTCCAGGATGCAGACGGCCTGGCCTGGGTTCGTGGAGGCGGGCCGGACAAGGTGGTCGAAGTAAGCGCGGTCCAGCCCAATGCCCTTGCTCTGCAACAGGCGGGCGATGTCGCGCGTGATGCGCATGCGGCCATCGAGGTCTTCGGGCATGCCCGCGTCGTCCATGGTCAGGCACACCACGCCGGTGTTGTACTTCACCACCAGGGGCAGGATGCTTTCCACGCGCTCTTTTTCGCCGGTGATGGAGTTGATGATCGTGCCGGGCCGGTTGCAGATGTCCAGGCCGGCTTGGAGCGCAACGGGGTTGCTGCCGTCAAAGACCAGCGGCAGCTGCGTGGCCTTGGAGACCACGCTGGCGAGCCATTTCATGTCCTCGACCTCTTTGGCGGGATCGCCGCCCGCGTTGACGTCAATGTGCGTGGCGCCCGCCTGCTCCTGTTCGCGGGTCTGCTTGGTGATGTACTCGGCGTTGCGCTTCCACACTTCCTCGCGAATGCGTTTGCGCGTCATGTTGATGCGTTCGGCGATGATCGTGAACATGGGGGCTCCTGTCCAAAGGTTACAAACGGCCGGCAACCACGAAGAACACGAAGATCACGAAGGGCGGCGACAGAGAACAGGGACAGCGTCCAGGTTTTACTCGGTTTTCAGGTCGTCGCCGGCCAGGAGAGCGGCGTTGGTCGCGACGAAAGCCTTGGCCGCGGCCGCGAAGCGACGGATATGGTCCGGCGTTGTGCCGCAGCACCCGCCGATGAAGCGCGCTCCGGCCTTAGCCAGTTCGTCAAAACGCGCGGACATCTGCTCTGGCGTTTCGCGAAAGACGGTGCGGCCGTCCACCAGCTGCGGCAGGCCCGCGTTGGGCTTGGCCCACAAGGGCCGCCGCGTGGCGGCGCGGAGCTGGCGGATGATCTCTATCATGTTCTCCATGCCTGCCCCGCAGTTGGCGCCGATGATATCCGCGCCGGCCGCGTCCAGCTCTTGGGCCGCTTTCTCGGGCCGCACGCCCATCATGGTCGCGTACCCGGCCGCGCCCTTGTCGTAGGTCAGCGACACGACCGTGGCCAGGCGGCCGCATTGCTTGGCGGCTCGCAACGCGGCCATGGCCTCGTTGAGATCGGTGAACGTCTCGATACACACGCCATGCGCGCCTTCCTCGGCCAGCGCGCTGATCTGCTCCGCGTAGCAGTCCACCATCTGCTGTTCGGAGACAACGCCCAGCGGCTCCATGAATTCGCCCGTGCCCCCGACTGAGGCGAAGACAAGGGCCTTGCCCGACGCCGCTTCCAGCGACAGGCGCGCCGCGGCGCGGTTGATCTCGCTCAGACGGCCAGCCAGGCCGGTTTTTTCGAGCTTGAAGCGGTTGCCG
>CAYYEE010000714.1:0-2270 GCA_964470775.1 uncultured Planctomycetota bacterium
CAGCACGTTGCGCAGCATGCTCGGGTCGAAGTACACGCCGAAGTGGCCGGCGTATCCGGCGAACAGGCCCATCTCGCCCACGTCGTGGCCGTTGACGCGGTAGTAGCGGACGGTCTTGCTGCACGAGCAGTGGGAGAGGACTCCGTCGGGCATGCCGGCCGGTCCGTGCTGGCCGATGAACATGAGGGCGTCGAAGTCGCGGACGCTGAAACCGTCGGTGGTGCGGGTGTACGGTTCGGTGATGACATCGTGGACAAAGGGGTGGTGGCCGACTTCGTAGACGTGGACTTCGTCCGCGCCGCCGGCGCGGGCGCCGGCGATGGCGGCGTTGATGTTGGTGGACATGAGGCGCAGGGCGCGGCCGCCTTCGCAGGTGGGGCTGAGGCCGTAGCATCCCCAGCAGGCGCCGGTGGCGGCTTCGAGGTCGGTCATGATGTAGACGCGCATGGGTGTGTCCTACTTGGATTTTTCGTTGCGGGCGATGAGGCGGGGCAGGACGATGGAGGTGGAGTCGAGCACGATGCCGAGCCGGGTATAGGCTTCGAGGACTTCAGCCCAGGAGCTTTTTTCTATGCGGCAGGTCCGCGGACCGGTGAGGGTGGCGTCGTCGAACCGGTCGCAACGCTCGGCGTGGAAGCGGGTGGAGAACTGGATGTCGAGGCGATAGGCCGGGGCCGCGGGCGGAGTGACGACCGGGGCGTGGCCGTCGCGGACGGCTTTGAGCGCGGCGCCGACCGCGGCGTCCAGGGCGCCATAGCTCTCGTTGTCGGTCGGCGCGAGCGGGACCGCGGCGCCGAGGGCCTTGGCCGCGGCGTGGATGACGCTGGCCTGGCCGGTGATGAGGGCGGTGGGGATGCCCATTTCGCCGGCGGCGCGGGCCACGATTTCGAGCTCGCTGAGGGGCTGGCCGTTGAGGGTGAGGCTGGCCAGGCCGGCCTGGCGGCGGTCCTGCGCGGCGGCGACGGCGGGGTTGACGTGCTGGCCCGCGAAGAGGATGGCGTCAAAGGTGTTGTCGAGGAGGAGCTTGTTGGAGCCGCGCAGGACGCGGACGTTGTCGGGGAGGTTGAGGAGTTCGAGGGGGTGGGCTTCGTGGACGAGGATGTCCGTGGCGCCGGCGCGGTTGCAGGCTTGGGCGACGGCGGCGACTTCGCGGGCCATGCGGTCGTGGGCGGCCTGCTCTTGGAGAGGGGGGATGTCGAACCACGGGGGCAGGCCAAAGCCGCCGAAGAGGAGGCCGCTGAGGTTCTGGCAGTCGGTGTAGAGATAGAGTTTCATGGGTTCTCTCGGGGATGGACGCAGTGAGCCGCGCAAGGCGCCTGATGTCGTGCGATGATAGTCGGGCCGTGACCGGGTGTCAAAGGCAAGCCGGCCGGCGGCTTGCCTCAGGCCCTTGGTCGCGGGGACGCGCTATGCGCTGGTCATGCCCAGCCGGATCGCCAGCCGGACACGTTGCGCCACGGAGTCGCAGCGGCAGGAGATGGAGCGCGCCGGTTCCCGCATGCGTAGAAGCTGGAGAGCGTGGGAGCGCCGGCGGGGCCAGGGGGGCGCTGGGGGTTGGGTGGCCGCGGCCGGGGGATCAGGCGCTCAGCTTTTGCCTGCCGAGGATGTCGATGAAGAGGGGGACGAGCTCGGGGTCGAACTGGGCGCCGGCGTTGTCGCGGAGGATCTGGATGGCCTGGCTGACGGGCAGGGCGTTGCGGTAGATGCGGTCGGAGGTCATGGCGTCGTAGGTGTCGGCGATGGCGCAGATGCGGGCGTTGAGGGGGATGTCCTGGCTGCCGATGGCGTCGGGGTAGCCTTTGCCGTCGTAGCGTTCGTGGTGGTGGCGGACGATGGGGACGAGTTCGCGGAGGTGGGGGGCTTTGCTGAGGATATCGGCGCCGCGGACGACGTGGGAGCGGATGACGTCCATTTCGTTGGGGGTGAGGCGGCCGGGTTTGTTGAGGACGACTTCTGGGACGCTGATTTTGCCGATGTCATGGAGGAGGGCGGCGTCCTCGATCTTGCGAAGTTCGTCGTGGGGGAGGCCGAGTTCGCGGGCGATGAGGGCGGCGTAGCAGCGGACTTTGTCGGAGTGGCCGTGGGTGTAGTGGTCTTTGGCGTCGATGGCTTCCGCGAGGGCCATGATGGTCTCGCGGTACATGGAGTGCATTTCGCTGAAGGAGGAGACGTTCTGGATGGCGATGGCGGCGTTGTTGCCGATGGCGGAGAGGAGGCGGACGTGGCTGGCGTCGAAGCGGTTGGGGGCTTCGGAGAAGGAGGCGATGAGG
>CAYYEE010000715.1:0-2269 GCA_964470775.1 uncultured Planctomycetota bacterium
AACGGGGTGGTGACAGCCGCGCCGCCGACCTTCCTTTCCGCGCCGGTTTCGGATATATATATCAAACTCTATGCCTCCGCTCGCCCTGCTTTTGCCCTACTCCCATCGTGGCTGGGGCCGCGGCGCTGGCGAGTCGCGGCTGTCGATCTTCACAAAGGAACACGTGTGAACGTCTTTGCGCATGGCACGACCTACTACCACTTCGCCAATCCCGCGGCGGAGTATGACGAGAACTTCGCCAAGATGCGGGACATGGGGCTGAACGTTGTGCGCGTTGCGGAGATATGGCCGGGTTGGGAGGTATTGGAGCCGGAGCCGGGGCGCTTCGTCTTTGACGATTTGGACGTGTATGTTCGCAAGGCGCACGCGGCCGGGCTGGGCGTGGTGATGGGGATCGGGATCAACAACCCGCCGTTCTGGGTGTTCGAGGACATCGCGGACGTGCGGTGCGTGGACGTGAGCGGCAAGGTGGCGACGCGCCGGGTGCAGTCGGCTAATCACGACAACCCTGAGTTCCGCGAGGTCATGCGCCGCTTTATCGAGGCGCACGTGTCGCACTATGCCTCCATGCCTGGCATCGTGGCGTGGCAGTTTGGCAACGAGATGCGCTATGGCGTGGAGACCGCGGACAACGAGTGCTCGCGGCTGCGCTTTCGGCAGTGGCTGCGCCAGCGCTTCAACGGCGATCTTTCCGCGCTCAACGCCGCGTGGGGCGTGCATTACCGGCGGTGGGAAGAGATCTATCCCTACGAGTCGCGCGAGGGCGCGCCTACGCATGGGCTCGCGCCGCTGGCGCTGGCGTCCAGGCAGTTCCAGGCGTGGTCGCTGGAGGAACTGCTGCGGTGGGGGGTGGGGCTGGTGAAGCGCCACTCGCCGCTGCCCGTGTTCCACAACAACATGGGCATGTCGGGGAGCTGCGGGTCGCACTGGCGTCTGGCTGAGCCTTGCGACCTTGTTGTGCAGGACGTGTACCCCACGACCAGCGCCAACCCGCAGGTCTACAACCGTTTTCTGTTGGATTGCGCGATGTCCATTGCGCGCAGCCAATCCAAGGACCTGTGGATCGGCGAGACATCGGTGGGGCAGTACGGCACCATCCACCGCGACCGGCCGCCTCAGGCGCTCATCGAGACGCTCGTGGCGGAGATGATCGGTTGCGGAATCAAGGGGCTGATGTACTTCCGCCACAAGCCGCCCAAGTACGAGCAGCCCCACAAGTTTACGGGCTCGCAGACCGTGCTGCGGCGCGACGGGTCGGAGATGGAGTATGGCAAGACGCCGCGCCGGATTTCGGAGTTGATGAAGAGCCTGGGCGAGGATTGGGCGACGCGCCGTCCCGTGGCGCCGCAGGTGGGCGTCTACTACCCTGAGGAATCGCTGCTTTTCTGCAGGGCGGCCGGGTATGAGGCGATCCAGCGGGAGAGTCTGTATGGCGTTAGCGGGCTGTGGAACCGGCTGGGCCACCCCGTGCACATCCTGCCCACCAGCCAGTTGCTGACCGAGGACCTGAGCGGGCTGAAGGTGGTCTATCTGCCCGTGAGCTACCTGATCCCCGAGGCCGTGGGCCAGCGCCTCCGGGAGTACGTCCAGGCGGGCGGCGTGTTGATCAGCGAGTGCCGGCCGGGGTATCTGGACGGGCAGGGGTGGCTGTATGAGGTCCAGCCTGGCGCGGGTTTGCATGAGGTGTTCGGCGCGCGGGAAGACCTGTTCTGGCAGGTGAACAAGACGGCGACGAGATTCGCGTTCGACGGCGCGGAGATGGAAGCCTCATTCCCGTCGCTGTGCCAGACCTTCCGGCTGGACGGGGCGGAGGCGATTGGGTGGAACAAGGCGGGCGAGGTGATCGCCACGCGGCGCCAGTTCGGCGCGGGCGAGGCTGTTCTGCTGGGCGTGGCGCCCAGTCTGCTCTTCCCCGCGGGCGGCGGAAAGTATGAGGACAAGGCGCGCTCCGAGGAAGGGCCGGCGCCCGGGGCGGACGCGGCGGCTCGGCTGGTGGAGGCGCTGGTGGGGGGCGCGGGGCTGAGGCTGCCCTTCGGGTGGCGGCAGCCCCCGGGCGCCGTGTCCATCCGCTATCTGGAGTCGGACGCGGCGGCGTGGGCTGTGGTATGCAACCACGGCGGCAAGACGTCCGTGCCGGTGGCGCCGGGGTTCGAGGTCGTGGCCGCGTCCGACGGCGCGAAGCCCTTCCTGAGCGGCCAGGCCGTGGCGATGCGCATGGACGGCTACTCGTGGTTCGTGGCCAAGCGGCCGCGGCCGGAGAGGTGAGGGG
>CAYYEE010000716.1:0-2266 GCA_964470775.1 uncultured Planctomycetota bacterium
TCACATCCACCGTCACCGTCCAGGTCCGTCCCGCGTTGTCCTTGAACGTCTTCATCGCTTCACCTCCGTTACGTGACCGTGACCCACTGCGGGGCCGTGGTGGAGTAGGTGGGCTTGGCCGTCACCGAGACGGTGAGCGCCTCCTCCAGGGCCTCCTTGCGGGAGAAGTTCGTGATGGAGAAGTCGGCCTGGAGCCCCTGCGAGCCGGACGCCGTGATGTCGCCGTCCATGACGGCGAAGCCGATCTTCTGGTTGCCGAAGTAGGCGTTCTTGATGGCCGTGAACCCGGCGTCGCCGGTGTCCCAGACCATCTCGAACTCGATGCTGCCTTCCTTCAAGGTCGCCACCGTCGCCCGCCAGCCCGCGTTCCCGCGCGTGGTGACGTCGGCCTCGCCGGTCTCGAGGTTGAGCGTCACGTCCTTGACGTTGACGAGTTCCTGCCAGGAGCCGGAGCCGCCCACGCCGCCGACCTTGTAGTAGAGCTTCGCGTCCATCCCAAGTCGTATGGCCATTCAAGTGCCTCCTTTAGCTTTTCACCGACCCGGCCCACATCTTCGGGAGCCGGTCCTTGGTCTTCTGAAGCGCGGGCCCCATGAAGGGCCGCTTCGGGTAGCGCTCGCCCCGGAACCGCCCGCCGAACTCGTGCGCCGTGCCCGCCGTGCTCACGATGGAGACATCCGGGCCGACGACCACGCTCTGCTTCGACTTCTCGACCGCGTAGAGGATGGCGCGGCGGAGCTGGCCCTTCCGGGTATGCGGGGGCGTCCCTTCCGGCGACTCGGCCTTGCTTCTCTTGATGCTCCGCTTGGCCGTCATGCGGAGCGCGCCGCCCGCGTGGCCCAGGCTCTTGATGGAGCCCGACCGCGCGGCCTTCACCACACGCTTCGAGTTCATCTTCGTTTTCACCTTCACGCCGATCATGTTTTCCTCACACAGCCCCGAGGTTGACCTGTCCCTGGCGCAACTGGCCGCCTGAATTTCGGGCGCGGAACCGCACCCGGTTGGCGGTGGCATCGAAAAAGATCGCCATCTGGCCGTTGGCGAGCTCCGCGTCCGACGGGGCGGTATTGCAGGCTGTGAAGAGCGCGCCCACGGCCTTCACATGGCCGCCGACCGCAAGCGCCTTGGTCGTCTTGTCGAAGGCGAGCCCCGCGTCCGCGCCGAATGCGCCAGCGTCGTTGAACTGCACCTGGCCGCTGGCACCGGCGGGCGGCGTTGCTGGGGCGATGACGATCTGCCCGAAGTAGCCCATTACCACGTCCCTCCGACAATCGTCACCGTGTCGCCAGGCGTTCCCTTGACCTTGAGGTCCGCCAGGTTGATCCGCTTGAATCCGTGGTACTCGCCCGGCACCCAGGGCACGTCCGCGCCGTCGTCGCCCTTGAAGAAGACCACGGCAGCGTTCGTGGGCGGCGTCGAGACATCCACGCTCGCCACCTCGCGGCTCTTGGCCGAAAGCGGCTGGTAGCCCGCCGTCACCACGACCTTTCTCATGACCACGTTGTTCATCCGTCACCTCGTCACGCGGAAGGTCAGCGTCATCACGCTCGTGAACTGCCGCAGTTCCTGCATGTGCTCCTGGGCATAGACCGGCGCGTGCTCGGTCTTCACCCACGCGGCCTCGGGGAAGTCCGCGAGGCGCTTCGCCCGGAAGAGTTCCGCGATCTCCCCGGCCAGCTCCATGAGCGGGTCGAGTTCCGCCGCGTCGCCCTTCTCGAACTTCTTCTGCACCGCGACATCGACCTTGTAGTCGAACGTCCCCTTGCCCCGCGCCGCCTGGGATACCTCGACGCCCCTCGGCACGACGCTCACGTGCAGGTCCTTCATCTCCGCGAGGTCGTACTGCGGCTGGTAGTGCCGCTCGGCCGTGAACGGAAGCGGCAGCGCCGCCGCGTTCAGCGCCGCGACCACCGCGTCAGCCGTTCGCAGAAGTTCTGATGGCATGCTTCGTCTCCGCGTCTTGCAAGCAAGGCTTCCGTTCGAGCGTGTCCTTGAGTTCCCGGAGCGCGCCGCAAAGGTCGTTCTGCGCCTTCACGCTCTGCGCCGTCAGCTCCACCAGGCTCCGCTCCAGGCCGTCGATGCGCCCGGCCATGCGGGCTTCGCGCTCCTGCGACGCCTTCCGATCCGCGTCGCTCGCCGAGGCGAGCCGCCAGACGAGGAATGCAGCCAACGCCGTGAAGCCGCCCTGCATCACCAGCGTTATGAGTTGCGCCTCGCCCACTACACGTCCTCCGTCGCCACGTGCTTCGTGTGAATCCTGAGCGTC
>CAYYEE010000717.1:0-2263 GCA_964470775.1 uncultured Planctomycetota bacterium
CTGTGCGGCAGCGAGCGCTACCCGGTGCGCGACCCGTTCTTCATGATGACGCGGTGAGGGATGATGTCGAAGCCCCACTTGGCAAAGTCGCGGACTTCGTTTTGGGCTTCGCTGATGATGATCTCAATGATGGTGCTTTGCATCCACTGCGCCTGGCCACGGAGCCAGTCAATTTCTTTGGTCAGAGCTTCGCGGCGGCTTTCCTCGACGGCGCGGCTGAGCGCGTCTTGTTTGAGGAGGGCATAGCCGCGGATTTTGGCCAGCTTCGCTTTCCAGAGCGGGATAATCCGCTGGTACATGCGCGCGCAGGTGATTTTGTCAATGCAGACGAGCATGGATTTGCCGCACTGCCAGCGGGTGGCGCAGTGCTCGACGAAGTCGGCGGCCAGTTTGTCGAGCCGGTCATCGGCGGTGATGACCTCATAATCCTGGCCGAGGAGCTTTTCGAGGAGGGCTTCTTTGTCGGGGTCGAGTTCGGCGCGGGCGATGGCGTCGGCGATACGGTCGTTGAGGTCGAGGCGGGCGATGCCGAGTTTTTCGCCGCGATTTTCGTACACCAGCTTGACCGTGGAATTGTCTTCCTCGGACCGCTTGAAATCGTAGCGCGAGATGTAGCCGCCGAAGATGCGTTTGGTCAGGTGGTCATACTTGAAAAGCGGCGTGCCGGTGAAGCCGATGAAGGAGGCGTTGGGCAGGGCCAGGCGCATGTTACGGGCGAATTTGCCGGCCTGGGTGCGGTGGGCCTCGTCGGAAATGACGATGATGTCGTCCCGGGTGCTGTAGGGTTGGTGCGGGTCAACGTCCTGATTGAATTTGTGGATGAGGCAGAAGACGAAGCGGTGATTCTGCTTGAGCAGCTCCTTCAGCTCCTTGCCGGAGCGGGCGCGGGGGGTTTTCTCATCGGCGATGCCGCAGCCGACGAACGTGCGGAAAATCTGGTCGTCCAGGTCCTCGCGGTCGGTGGCAATGACGAAGGTGAAGTTGCCGTGGATGCGGCGCCGGACCTTCTCGGCAAACATGACCATGGAGTAGGACTTGCCGCTGCCCTGGGTATGCCAGAAGACGCCGAGGCGGCCGAGGTCCGGGTGGGCGCGTTCGATGATGGGGAGGAGAGTTGAGGGTTGAGCGTTGAGGGTTGAGAGTTTATCGGAGGGGGCCAGTTCGGACGGAGCGGACGCATCGGACAAATCGGTGGGAGAAAGGGTGACGACGCGGTATTTGAGGCGGCGGTCGGGCGGGATTTCCTCCTTCAGACGCTGTTGGTACTCCATGGAGGCGACGGCGTTGTTGACGCCGAGGACCTGATGGTTGCGGGCGACGATTTTGCGGGTGCCGCCGGGTTTGCTGTCGTCAAAGAGGATGAAATTTTCGACGAGGTCGAGCAGGCGGTCCTTGGCGAGCATGCCGTCGAGGAGGACTTGGGCATCCACGCGGCCTTTGTCCTTTTCGTCGTTGCGCTTCCACTCGGTGAAATGTTCCCACTGGCTGGTGATGGAACCGTAGCGGGCGCGGTCGCCGTTGCTGACGATGAGGAAGGCGTTGTGGTGGAAGGCGTGGTTGATGCTGGTTTCGCTGAGGTAATCGGTGAGGTTGTTGTCGTAACCGGCCCGCATATTCAGATAGACGGCCTTGAGTTCGATGAAGACCAGCGGCAAGCCGTTGACGAAACAGACCAGGTCGGCGCGGCGGTTGTAATGGGGGACGCGGAGGCCCTGGATTTTGAGTTCGCGGACGGCGAGGAAGCGGTTGTTGGGCGTGCCGTCGGGAGCGGTGCCGTTGCGGAAATCAATCACCTGGGCGCGGGCGTAATGGGTTTGGCCGGCGGCGTCCCGCCAGTCCACCGGGACGCCGTTGCGGACGAACTCGTAGAACTCGCGGTTGTGCTGGATGAGGGAGCAGGCGAAGTCCACCCGGGTGAGTTTGGCGATGGCCTGTTCGCGGGCGGATTCCGGCAAGGTGGGGTTGAGGCGTTTCAGAGCGGCGCGGAGATCGCGGACGAGGACGACCTCGCGCTCGCTGGCGCGGCCGAGGGTGCCGTTGGGGCCGAACGTTTCATCGTTGAAGGCGTAGATGCTCTCCCAGCCGAGGACATCGTGCAGGTGGTCCGCGAAGGTTTTCTGGACCAGCCGGTCTTCGCTGTTGATGTCGGTGATCATGGCCTAGTGCGGTGTTGGGCGGCGTGCGCTTGCATAGTCGACTGCTACCACTCTGCGGAGGGGTCGAACGAACCCCAGCCTTGCGGGCGCTTCGTCAGCCAAACGAA
>CAYYEE010000718.1:0-2255 GCA_964470775.1 uncultured Planctomycetota bacterium
GCCCGGGCCGATGATCTCGGTCAGGCCGTAGATATCGAAGGCCTTCATGCCGGTGCGGTCCTGAATCTCCTGGCGCATCTGCTCGGTCCACGGCTCCGCGCCGAACACCCCGGCGCGCAGCTTAGTCTCGCGCAGGTCCACCCCCAGGCCCGCCGCCACTTCCACCAGGTTCAGACAGTAGCTCGGCGTGCCCATCCACACCGTCACGCCAAAGTCCTGGATAAGCATGATCTGCTTTTCCGTGTTGCCGCCGGACATGGGAATGACAGTCGCGCCCAAGCGCTCCAGGCCGTAGTGCGCGCCCAGGCCGCCGGTGAAAAGGCCATAGCCCCAGGCCACCTGCACGATGTCCTTGAACGTAACGCCCATCATGTGGAACGACCGCGCCACGACCTCGGACCACACGTCAATGTCGTTGCGCGTGTAGCCGGCCACGATGGGCTTGCCCGTGGTGCCGCTGGAGCAATGGGTGCGCACGATATCGTCCATAGGCGCGGCGAAAAGCTGGAAAGGATAGTTGTCGCGCAGGTCATTCTTTACCGTGAAGGGCAGAAGCCGCGCGTCGGCCAGGGTCTTGAGGTCGTTTTCCGTCACCCCCTTGGCGGCCATGGCCTTGGCGTAGAACGGCACGCGCTGGCGCGCCAGAGCCACGGTCCGGCGCAGCCGCTCCAGTTGCTGCTTCTCCAAAACCTCGCGCGGCGTGAAGTCCTTTTCCCAGATATCGCTCATGAATGCCTCCCATGCCCTGCGGCCGCATTGTTCCGTCCCCCACCCGCCTCCGCCTCCTGGTCAAACGCCCGCCCCGCCTCGAAGGCCGCCAGATTGCTCTTCAGCGTCTTGGCCGGCATCACCCGCTCAATGGCCTGCCGCCAATACGACTCTTCCACGTCCATCAGCCGCGACAGCCGGCCCAGCACCGCCATGTTGCGGTTGCGTGGATCGTCCAGCCGCGCCATGAGCGCCGCCGGCGCGTCCACCAGCCGGCCGCTGCCAGGCCGCAGCCGCGGCATGGAGCGCCGGCCCTCGCGCTCGTCCAGCGCCACCACGAAGTCCGCCTCCTGCTCCCCGGCCAGCGGCGAACGCACCTCCGATCCGAACCGCACCTCGGTCGTCACGCTGCCGCCGCGCTGCGACATGCCGTGCACCTCGCTCTGCTTCACGTCAAACCCCTTCAGCACGAGCGCCTCGGCCAGCGCCTGGCTGGCCTTCACCACGCCCTGCCCCCCCAAGCCCACGATCAACACGTTCACGGTCTGCATCGGCCTTGTCTCTCGCCGCAACTCACTGGACTTTGTGGATGGCGTCGAACCGGCACGCTTCCACGCACAACCCGCAACCCGCGCACATCGCCGAAATCTCGACATGGCCCTCGGCCTGCGACATGGCCGGACACCCCAGCCGCAGACACGCGCCGCAGTTCTTGCACCGCGCCGGGTCCACCGCATACCGGCCGCGCTTGGCTTGACGGTCCACCAGCACGCACGGCCGGCGGCACACGATGACGCTGTACTCGTCCCGGCTCAGGCTGTCGCGGATCGCCTCTTCCAGGCGTTTGCGGTCATAGGAGTCAAGAACCTTGACATCCTTGACACCCAGCGCGCGGCAGACCTCCGCCGGGTCCGCAGCCGAGCCCATCTCGCCGGTCAGCCGCCGTCCTGTGCCGGGGTGGTCCTGGCCGCCGGTCATGGCCGTAGTCCGGTTGTCCAAAATCAGCAGCGTGCCCTTGGACCCGTTGTATACCGCGTCCAGAACACCGGTCATGCCGGAGTGGAAGAACGTGCTGTCGCCGATCACCGCCACGACCTTGCGGCCTTCTTCCGGCGGCAGCGCCCGCTCCAAGCCCAGGGCCACGGTGATGCTGCCGCCCATGCAAAGGCACGTGTCCAAGCTGGAAAGCGGCTGCAGCGCGCCCAGCGTGTAACAGCCGATATCACCGGTCACGATCACCTTCAACTTCTTGAGAGTGGCAAAGACGCTGCGATGGCCGCAGCCAGGGCAGAGCACGGGCGGCTTGGGCGGCAGCGCGTCCGGGGGGACCACCGGCGGCGCCGACGGCTTGCCCGCCAGAATCAGGCGCACACGATCCGGGTTCAACTCGCCCTGGCGGAAAGAGACGTCCTTGGCCCGCGCCGGAATCCCGGCCGCCCGGATCGCGTCGAGCATGAAGTCCGCCAACTCCTCCACCACCACGATCTCACGCACTTGGCGCTGGAAGGCCGCGATCTTGGCCAAAGGCAGCGGCCAGCTCATCCCCA
>CAYYEE010000719.1:0-2248 GCA_964470775.1 uncultured Planctomycetota bacterium
CTTCACCGGAATCGCCCCGATCTTCATCACGTTGCCCGCCATCGCCGTCTGTTGCGCGCTCAAAACCCCCTCCCGCGCCCCCTCGATGAAAAAGTCCTGCAGCCGCTGCGCCGACAGCTCCCACGACATCTCCGCCGGCGCGCCCAGCAACCGGCTCGACACCATCGTCACCAACTGCAACAGCTTCGTCACCGGCCACAGCGCCACCCAGCACACCCACAACGGCCACGCCAGCCAGTACATCAACCGGTTCGCGTGCGTCTGAAAGAGCGTCTTAGGCAGCGCCTCCGCGAAAAGGAACATCACCGGCGCCAGCGCCAGTGTCGCCACCATCTCCGCGTAACGCCCCAACCCCGGCGTCAGCGCCGCCGTCACCAGCGCCGTCACAATGTCCACCGAAATGTTCGTCCCGCCCAGCGTCATGCACACAAACGCCTGCGGATTGCGCAACAGCCACGCCAGGCGCTTCGCGTCCGCGCGCCCTTCCTCCACCCTCCGTCTCAGACGCAGACGGTTGAGCTGATACGCTCCCGTCTCCGTCCCCGCGAAAAACCCCACCATCACGGCCGCCATCGCGGCAAAGACAAGCTGCGTCATGGCTTGCCCTCCCCGCGCGTCTCCCGGTCCTGCGGCGTCAGCCGCAGCCGCACCTTGTCCACCCGACGGCCGCGCATCGCGCTCACCGTAAACTCCAGCCCGCGATAGCGCGCCGAATCGCCCACCTTCGGAAGCCGCCCCAGCAGCGCCGTCACCAGCCCGCCCACCGTGTCCACATTCAACTCCGGCAGACTCTGGCCGAACAACTCCCGCCACGCCGCCAGCGACAGGTTGCCCGGCAGCATATAAGCGTCCGCCGCCACCTGGCGCGGCTCGGCCGCCGGCTCGTCATACTCGTCCTCGATCTCCCCAAAGACCTCCTCGATCACGTCCTCGATCGTCACCATCCCCGCCGTGCCGCCGTATTCGTCCACCACGATCATCGCGCCCATCTTCTGGTCGCGGAGCTGGCGCAGCAGCCCCTCCACCGTCTGCGTCTCCGGCACAAACGCCGCCGGCACGGCCAGGTCCTTCACCGTCTTGCCCGGCTGCAGCAACACGTCCCGCGTCCGCACAAAATGGCTGATGTCGTCCAGCGTCTGCCTGTACAGCGGGTACCGCTTGTGGTGCGTCCGCTTCACCAGCGCCAAGAACTCCTCCCGGCTGCCATCCAGCGCAAACGCCGACATGTCCACCCGCGGCGTCATGATCTGCTTCACCCGCGTCTGCCCCAGGTCCACCACGTCCTGCATCATCGTCGGCGCCTCGCCCCTCAGCACCTCCTGCTTCCCCGCCATCTCCACCAGCATCTTCAGCTCATCGGCGTTCACATACACGTCGTCCTGGGCGAACCGGCTCAGCCGGTCCGAAAACCGCCCGATCAGCCGGACGCACACCTTCGACACCGGCCGCACGACCCCGTGAAAAAGCGTCAGCGGCCCGGCCACCAGACGCGCCACCGCCTCCGTGTGCGCCACGGCAAGCCCCTTGGGCCCCACCTCGCCGAACACAATCACCATCATCAGCGTCACAAACCCCAACACCCCCCCCACCCAGGCCCCCTCTTGCGCCGCGTCCTCCGCCAGGCGAAAGGAAACGGCGAAAAACAGAATGTTCACCACCGTGTTCCCGAACAACAACGAAGCAAGAACCTCTTTCGGCTCCTTCAGCAGCCCCAGGATCAAGTCGCCGCCCCGGCTCCGTTCCTTCTCGTAACGCCGCAATTGCTCCCGCGTCAGAGAAAACAGCGCCGTCTCCGACCCGCTGAAAAAACCTGAACAAGCCAGCAAACACGCTAGAATCGGGAGTTCAATCAGATGTTCCGCGATCAACCCGCCCATGCCGTCGGCAAAAGCCCCTCCAAGAAGCGCCAGGAAGCGCTCTTCGTCATGGTCGGCGCGCGCTTCCCCGCGCCTCCGCGCCCGCCGGTCCTTGCCCGGCGGTCCAATTCTAGGCGTCCAGCGCAATGCCTGTCAACCGCTTGCCCCCGCCGTCCAGGCGCCGTATCATGGCGCCGTTTGGCCACAAGCATCCAGGAGACCGCCATTGATCCCGTTCGCCACACGCCTCTGCCAGGCTGTCCAGAGCAAGAAGTCCTGCGTCGTCGCCGGACTCGACCCACGCCCCGCCCAGCTCCCCCCCGAGTTTCGCCCCAGCCCCGGCGCCCCCGATGAACTCATCGCCGAACGCATCCGCATCTTCAACCGCCACG
>CAYYEE010000720.1:0-2244 GCA_964470775.1 uncultured Planctomycetota bacterium
GCAAGGCGGACCACGACACGGCCCGTGGCCGGGTCGGGGTCAATCTCGCCCACGACGAACTCGTTGGCGCCGTGGACGGCTTTGAGGCCGGAAAAGGGGAGGAAGACGAAGCGGGCGTTGAAGGGCTTGCCCATGCTGACGGCGCCTTCGGGCGGGTTGAGGGGGTTGTATTGGAAGGACTGGAAGAGCCACTCGAAGGTGGGGTATTGGGAGCCGTTCTTGCGGCCGGAGAAGCAGGAGTAGAAGGACTCGAGATAGCGGGAGTAGGCGGTGGCGGCGGCGCCAGCGCCGGATTGGCCGATGACGGCGCGCCAGTCGCGCTGGGGCTCGATCCAGACGTTGGCGCCTTCTTCGCTCTCCGGGTCAAAGGGGGTTGTGACGACGCCTTCGGGCGAGGGGGAGAAGTAGGTGAGCTTTTCGGATCTGGGGCCGTCGGGACGGAGGACGTTGGCGACCCAGAGGCGGTTGATTTGGGGCGTGGCGCCGGTGTTGGAGACGGCGTAGTCGGCCTGGAGGCGGGCGATGGCGGCGTGCAGGGTGAGGGTCTTTTCGATGAGCATGTCTTTGGCGTTGGCGGCTTCGGCCTTTTTGCGCAGGACGACCACGGCGATGGGCTTTTCGGGGGGGGGCTCGGTGAGGGTCATTTCGTAGGGCGATGTTTCGAGATTGCGGACCTGGCCTCCGGACTTGGGCCAGAAGCGGTCGATGAGCAGGCCGAAGCCGGCGGGGGGGCGTTCGCCTTCGAAGCAGCCGGCGAGATTTTTGCCGGAGCGTTTGTCGAAGAGCTCGGTGACGGCGCCGCCGAGTCTGGGCTCGACGCGGACGCGGAGGTAGGGGTTTTCGAGAACGACGGCGCCGCCCGGGGCTTGGGTGACTTTGACCTGGGGGGCGCCGGCGAGGGCGGCGAGGGAGAGGAAGGCGAGGGCGAGGGCGAGGGCGAGGCGGACGGCGTGGCGCATAGGGGGCTCCGTGGGAGTGATGGGAGGAATGGGAGTTATGGGAATGCCGGGAAGGGAGGTCAGGGCTCGGCGCCGGTGTCGAGGGAGGCGGCGTTGTCGAACTCGCGCCAGACGGCGAGTGAGGTGGCGGGGAAGTAGTAGGGCCTTGGCGCATAGAACGGTGTTCCACCGTAGCCGCCGTAGAAGTGGTTGGCGGAGAGGACCCAACGCTCTTGGGCAAAGGTGGTTCCCGTGGTCATGGCGGTGTCGGTGAAGAAGCCCTGCAAATGCCACACGATGCCCTCTTGGGGGTCGCCGGCCCAGGCGACGTGGCCGTCGCCATAGAGGACGCCGTAGCCGGAGCGGTGGCCGAAGAGGCCCATGCCAGCCATGAGGCGGCTGTTGGCGATGTCGGAGCCGTCAAAGGCGGCGCCGTTGGGGGCGGTCTTGCGGCCGAGGGCGTCGCAGCTCATGCCTTTGCTGAAGGTGTCGGAGACGATGGCGCGGCCGTTGAGTTCTTTGAGGGTGCGGAAGTAGGGCTGTCCGGCGCGGACGGAGAGGCGGGGGCGGGTGTAGAGCTGGCTGATGTAGGTGGTGTTGCCGTCAATGTAGGTGTGCCACATGTTCATCATGTTGAGGGGGACGTTGCGGTAGGCGTAGTGGGACTGGATCATTTGCTGGAGGCTGTAGATGTCGCGGTTCCAGTCGCCGTAGAGCATGGCTTGGGAGTTGACGCCGCCGGCGGCGCGCCAGTCGGCGAGGCGGGCCATGCCGAACTTGGGGCTGGCGGGCATGTCGGAAGGCATGGCGTCGGAGCTGGGGCAATAGAAGACGGAGGCGTCGGCGAGGTAGCCGGAGGTGAGGAGGTAGCCGATGCCGTTGGGGGCGATGTTGAGCTTGCCGGCGAGGAAGTCGCCGGAGGTTTTGCAGGCGTAGCCGATGGTGCGGAAGAGGCTGGTGTAGCAGGCGTCGGTGTCGACGGGGGCGTCGCCGGGGCGGTGGGCGTACATCATGTCGGTGTAGGCGTAGATGTAACGCCGGGCGCCGTTTTCGTTGTGCTTGAAGGTTCCGCAACTGAAGCTGCCGTCGGGGTTGCACCAGTAGATGGTGGCGGGGCTGAGCCAGCCCGGCCAGCTTGGGAGGTAGCCGTTGAAGTCGCCTGAGTAGCTGGTGAAGGCGGCGCCGATCTGGCGGAGGTTGCTCTGGCAGTTGGAGCGGCGGGCCTTTTCGCGGGCGGCGGACAGGGCGGGGAGGAGCATGGCGGCGAGGATGGCGATGATGGCGACGACGACGAGCAGCTCGATGA